>JAKSUU010000019.1 GCA_024408695.1 Coriobacteriales bacterium
TTGCCCCGCTCCAATTGTTGAAAAAACCGTGTATATTAATGGCGGTGCAGCTGGTTTTGACACTGAAAAAACTTTATCTGCCAAATATGGCTTAAGTTTTGATTATAAATGGCTTACTCAAAATTGTGCTGCTCAATACAACAACAAACTTGCATATTTTGCTTCTATGCTTGCCGTAAATGCTTACAGCAATTCTTATGTTTCTTATGCGACTGGTGCTGATCCAGCTAACAATGAAAAGCTCATGCAAGATGTAGGTTTAGATGATGTGCATGAAAATATAGAGATTGGTATGAGTGAAAGTATCGATTCTGCTGATAATACTTCTGTCACTCTAGGACACAAGGCGCTAACAATTGATGGCCGTGATTATGAAGTCTACATCGCTGCAATTGTCGGAACAAATAATTCTTCACAATGGGCTAGCAATTTTGATGTTGGCGCAGACACAGATAAATATTTTGAACAAACAGGACCTCATCCAGAATGGACCGATACTAAGACTTCTAAAGGTTTTGGCGTTGCTGCTAACAGAGTCAAGGGAGTTATCGATAACTACATGGATACAAATACCGCAAATCCTAGCGCTGAAAAATGTCTTCTTACCTGTGGGCATTCACGTGGTGCTGCTATTTCAGATTTAGTTGGTGCTTACTATGAAGATTCTTCAGATGTAAATAGCTATACTTATACTTTCGCGACCCCTGCTTCTTATGAGTGTTCTTCTAGTTTTGCAAGTAGCTATAAAACAATTTTTAATCATTTTGAACATGATGATTTCTTTGGATCGGTTCCTTTAGCAGGATGGAATTTTAAACATTACGGAAAAGATTTTGCGGTTGATGTTGAGCACACTCCAGCTGCAGCTCAAGCCTACGAAGATATGACAGGAAACGATTTTACATCATCAGATATCAGTGATTTACTAACGCAATTAAACGAGGCTGTGCCCAATCGCGAGGCTTTATACGAGGTTAAAACTATGATTTACGATATCGCTGACCATCCACTTTGGGACACGGCTTACCTTCAAGAATGTATAAATTATTTTGACGTTGGTTCATATTGCACTGCAGTTGCCGACACTTCTAACCCCGATGTGACGTATTTTTCATGTTCTCTCAACCCAATTTTATTAGCAATTCCGAAGGCTATTTCAGACCCTTCTAATGCTGTTGAAACAATTGCTAAAGCTCTTCCTTTTGATAATACTGGTGGAAAGCTTCCTGAGGCTATATTAAATAATATCATTTCGGTTGTTGTTGCAATACCAGCACATACTGGAATTACAACCATGGCAATTGCCGTTTCTAATCCAAGTGCATCATCTTTTGAACACGCACACACTCATGTTGCTGGGGCAATTGATCCAACAGAAGAAACTGAGGGCTATACTGGTGATACTTATTGTGACGATTGCAAGCAACTTGTAAAATACGGGCAAGTAATTGATCCATTAGTTCCAGAAATTGCAGGTACATCTGGTTCATCTACTCCTACTGGCGACAACCTTAACTTAGAGATATTGCTATTAGTTGCCCTTTCGCTTTCTGCAATTGTTGTGGTTTCAATTTTGATAAAATTTACATGTAAAAGGACGCTTATGAAAAGGAAATAGTATATGGCATTTACTCCAAGCGGTACATCAGATACTTTAATAAAAGAATGTGAATCAAAACAAAAATTAATAAATTTACTTCAAAAAGTTTATAAGTCCCATGGATTTAGGCAGGTAGAGACACCTTCTTTTGAATATTACGACACACTTTTTGAGTTTAAAAATACAATAAATAAAGATTCAACTCTTAAACTCATAGACAAGGCTGGTAAAGTTACAGTTCTTCGCCCTGATACAACTTTGCCAATAGCTCGGCTTGTTGCTTCAAATTATAAGGATTTTGATGATCTTTTAAAATTACGCTATAACATGCAGGTTTATAGGACCAGTGCAAAAGAAAGTACAAAAGAAATCACGCAGTCGGGCGTGGAGCTTTTTGGTTCGAACAGCCCCTTTGATGATGCAGAAGTATTAGTAATGGCAATTGAAAGTTTGCTTAGCTGTGGCATTGATGATTTTCAAATTGATATTGGCCATATTGGATATATTAAAGCCATGCTTGAAGGTCTCGATGATCAAACTCACCTTCAACAGTTAATTGCAAATAAAAACTTTTTGGCCCTTGCAGATTCAGTTGATAAGCTTAATATTGATTCCCAAAGAAAAGATGCTATTAAAAAACTTCCTAATCTTTATGGAAAATTTGATGAAATTATTTCAACTGCTAGTGCAAATACACAGCAGGCTAAGAATGCAATAGAGTCATTAAATAAGATTTTTGAAGTTTTAAGTTCTTTAGATTATGCCAAATATGTAAGCTTTGACCTTGGAATGATGCATGATTTGAATTATTACAGTGGCATTGTTTTTAGTGCTTACATAAAGGGCTATGGAACCGCTGTGCTTTCGGGTGGCCGTTACGATGGTCTTATTAAGCAAGAAAATTGTCCAGCTTGCAGAGCAGTAGGTTTTAGTGTTTACATCGATTACCTTTTGCAGGCGATTCAGCTTAAGGGCATTGAGTTAAAAGCGGGTCAGCAACTTGATGTTTTACTTGTTGGTAGTGATGCTTCTAAATTGTTTGTTGAGGCTTCAAAGTTGCGCGCTCAGGGAAAAATTGTAGATATTCGCACTGGAAAATTAAACGATTTGCAAATAATTAATGCAAAAGAAATTATAAATTTGGATGACTAGTTGGTTTTATGGATAAGTTAAAAATTGCTCTTGCAAAAGGGCGTCTTGCAAAAAAATCCTTTGATATCTTTAAAGAAATTGGCTTGTATGATGAAGCTTTTGATGGGGCCAGCCGTAAGCTTATTTTTACAAATGAGACTTGCGAAAGTGTGCTTGTAAAAGCTAGTGATGTTCCAATCTATGTTGAGCGTGGTGCTGCAGATGTTGGAATTGTAGGACGCGATAGTTTGCTAGAATCGGGTGCTGATGTTTATGAAATTTTGGACTTAAACTTTGGAAAATGCAAATTTTGCGTTGCTGCTCCAAAAGACTTTAATGGCGTTCAAGGGCGCAAATTGCGTGTTGCTTCAAAATACACTAAGGTTGCTGGCGCATTTTATGAAAACCAAGGTCAGCAGGTTGACTTGATTAAACTTGAAGGTTCTGTTGAACTTGCTCCAATTGTTAATCTGTCTGATGTTATTGTTGACATTGTTGAAACGGGCTCAACTCTAAAGGAGAATGGCTTAGTTGTAATCGATGAAATTTGCGATATTTCTGCACGCTTTATTTCTAATAAAGCTTCGTTTAAGACAAAAGCCATACAAATTCGCGATATTATTAAAAAGCTAAATGAGTATTTAGAAGGATAGTTATGCGTATATGTAAAATAAGCTCTAACGATTTTCGTAGTGTTTGTACAGAAATATTAGATCGCACTGACGATAATTTTGCAGATGTTGATGCAAAAGTTGCTGGCATTGTTAATGATATTCGCAACAGAAAAGATGAAGCCCTTTTTGAATATACTCAAAAATTTGATAAGGTTCAGCTTAATGAAATTTTGGTTAGTGAAGCCGAAATTGACGATGCATTGTCCCTTATAGATCCTCAATTTTTAGAAATATTAAGAAGAGCAAAAACTAATATAGAAAATTTTCATAAAAAACAGCTTCAATCAAGTTGGTTTAGTTATGGCAAGCACGGCGCTAAACAAGAAGTTGATGATTTTAATGAACTTACCGATTATAATCCAGACATTATTCTAGGTCAAAAAGTGAGTGCAATTAATAGGGTAGGCGTTTATGTCCCAGGTGGCACGGCAGCATATCCTTCCACGGTTTTAATGGACACAATCCCTGCTGTTGTTGCTGGTGTTAAAGAAATTGCCATCTCTACTCCTCCGCAGTTAGACGGCACAGTAAATCCAAATATTTTGGCTGCTGCTCATATTTGCGGAGTTACAGAAATTTACAAAATGGGTGGAGCTCAGGCTATAGCTGCTCTTGCATATGGTACACAGTCTGTAAAACCAGTAAACAAAATTGTTGGACCAGGTAACATTTTTGTAGCTCGAGCAAAAAAGCACGTTTTTGGTAAAGTTGATATTGACATGATTGCTGGCCCTTCAGAAGTTTTAGTTATTGCAGATCAGTGGGCAAATCCAAAATTCATTGCGGCGGATTTATTAGCGCAGGCTGAACATGATAAACTTGCTTGTTCAATTTTGGTTACAGATTCTGAGTCCCTTGCAAAAAAAGTTGATATGGAGATTTCCCATCAGTTATCTTATTTAGAGCGTAAAGAAATTGCCCAAGAATCTATAGAGAATGTAGGTTGGATATTTGTCGTTGATTCTTTAGATGACGCTTTTGAACTTTCTAACGAAATTGCTCCTGAACACCTTGAGCTTTCAATTAAAAATGCTGTTGCCTATGTTGACAAAGTTCAAAATGCGGGGGCAATTTTTGTTGGTGAATATAGCCCTGAGCCCTTAGGTGATTATTATGCAGGCCCAAATCATACCCTTCCCACCAGTTCAACTGCAAAGTTTTCTTCTGCCTTGGGCGTTGATGCCTTCATTAAAAAAAGTTCAATTATTTATTACAATGACGAAAATCTTTCAAATGTTTGTGATGATATTATTGAATTTGCAGACGTTGAAGGTCTTAGTGCCCATGCCAACTCAATAAAAGTAAGATTTGAATAAAGCTATGCAGGTGGTTTTTAGATGTCTGACAACAAAAAAATAGAAGTTTACCAGGTGGAACAAGAGCATTTTGACATAATTCTAAATGCCAATGAAAATACAATTGATTTTCATAAAAGTAATCCTGGGCTTGCGAAAAAAATTCAAGATGAAATTTTAAAGTTAGATTTCAATCGGTATCCAGATTCTTCATCTTTAGTTCTGCGTCAAAAATATGCGAAATATGCAGGCACCTCTCCCGAAAACATTGTTTGTGGAAATGGCAGCGATGAATTCATTAGTTTGATTATTCAAGGTTTTACCAGCCCAGGTGACACCATTGTTTTTCATAGTCCTACTTTTTCAATGTATAAAATAAATGCTATCAAGCATGATTGTAATTTTATTGCATTACCCGATAAAGCGAATTTTGCTCTTGACATTGATGGAATAATTTCTACAGCAAATAAATGCCACGCAAAAATTATTTTTCTTTGTAATCCAAATAACCCTACTGGTGTTGCAATTTCAAGGCAAGAAATTGTTCGAGTTTTAGATAATACTCAGGCTTTGCTGGTTGTTGACGAAGCCTATTTTGAGTTTTATGGCGAAACTGTTATTGATCTTATTGGTAGTTATAAAAATCT
The DNA here is from genome assembly GCA_024408695.1 of Coriobacteriales bacterium. GTDB lineage: Bacteria > Actinomycetota > Coriobacteriia > Coriobacteriales > QAMH01 > JAKSUU01. The sequence goes on from JAKSUU010000019.1 coordinate 5,348, forward strand.
TATAGTGATGCGCACTCTTAGCAAGTGCTTTGGTCTAGCTGGTTTGCGCGTTGGATTTGCAATTTCAAATTATGACAATGTTGCGGTTTTAAATAGCATTCGTTTTCCCTATAATTTAAATGCAATTTCTCAGCAAGTGGCTTGTGTTTATTTGGATTATACCGATGAAATTTTGCAAGAAGTTGAATGCATGAAGGCGCGTCGTTTTCAGTTGTATAAAGAACTTTCACAAATTTCATATTTGCAGGTTTTTGAGTCTCAAAGCAATTTTTTATATGCACGTTGCGCTTGTAAAGATGCATTAAAAGCCAAGCTAAAAGGCAAAATTGCAATTCGTTTTTTTGATGATGACTTTATCCGAATAACTATTGGAACGACCGATGAAAATAATAAAGTTTTGATTTTATTAAAGGAGTTAGAAAATGAGACAAGCTAATCTTAAACGCAAAACTACAGAAACTGATATTTCGCTTAAATTGAACCTTGACGGCTCTGGGCAAAGTAAAATTTCTACTGGTGTTGGATTTTTTGATCATATGCTCGAACTTTTTGCTAAACATGGATCTTTTGATTTAGACCTTAATTGTGCTGGGGATTTAAATGTTGATTGTCATCACAGTATAGAAGACATTGGTATTGTTTTAGGTAGTGCAGTAAAAGAAGCCCTTGGTGACAAGGTGCAAATTACACGTTATTCAAGCATATATTTGCCAATGGACGAAGCATTAGCTTTAGTGGTTATGGATATTTCTGGTCGTAATTATTTGCACTATGATGTGCCCGTTTCAAATGAAAATGTTGGTGAGTTTAAAAGCGAAATGGCAGAAGAATTCTTTTACGCATTTTGTTCGAATGCTGGAGTTACCTTACATATTAAGCTTGAGTATGGCAAAAACGCACATCATATTTTAGAGGCTGTATTTAAGGGTTTTGGTCGTGCTTTAAAGGCTGCAGTGGCAATTGATGAAAACGCTAAAGGTGTTCCTTCAACAAAGGGTGTGCTATAAATTGTGATTGGAATAATAGATTACAATGCTGGAAATATCGCCAGCGTTCAAAAAGCTGTTGAAAAATTAGGCTATGATGCGGTTTTGGTGGATTCGCCAGAGCAAATTAATGCATGCGATAGCTATATTTTACCTGGTGTAGGTGCATTTAATCAGGCTATGCAAAATCTTGCACCTCTTAAGGATGCACTTGTTACAAATGTAAAAAGTGGCAAATATCTTTTAGGAATTTGCCTTGGTCTTCAGTTACTTTTTGATAAAAGTTACGAAGATGGTGAGTATGAGGGTTTGCATTTAATCGAGGGTGAAGTTGTTCGATTTCCAGAGGATGCTGGATTAAAGGTTCCTCACATGGGTTGGAATAAGTTGGTTTTAGATCGTGATGATGAGCTTGCACGTGGCATTGATGGTCATGTGTATTTTGTGCATTCTTATTACGTTAAACCCGCCGATTCATCTTGTATTGTTATGCATGCAGAATATGGTGTGGATGTGCCTGCTGTTGTGCGCAATGATAATGTTGTTGGTATGCAATTTCATCCAGAAAAAAGTTCAAATGTTGGTATGAAACTTTTGCTAAATTACTTGGAGATGTGTTTATGATTATTTTACCTGCAATTGATTTGCGTAATGGTCAAGCTGTTCGCCTTACGCAGGGCGATTATAATCGCCAAGATACTTATTTTGATGATGTTTTAGCCTTAGCTCAGCGTTACAAGGATGCTGGCTTTGACAAGTTGCATGTTGTTGATTTAGATGCTGCAAAAGAGGGGAGTCGTTGCAATGCGACATCTATTAAGCAAATTACCAGTGTAGTTTCTGCTGAACTTGGCGGGGGCATACGTTGTCTTGCCGATTGTGATGCAGCATTTGACCTTGGCGTAAGCAATGCAATTATTGGAACGGCTGCTGTTAAAGACCCCGGTTTTGTTAAGGATGCAGTTGCAAAATATGGCGAAAAAATCATCGTTTCTATAGATGCAAAAAATGGTAAGGTTGCTACTCATGGCTGGCAGCAAACAAGCGATGTGGACGCACTTGAATTTGCCCTTAAAATGCGTGAAATTGGCGTTAAAACCATAGTTTATACTGATATTTCAAAGGATGGCATGCTTTGTGGGCCAAATTTTGTAGAGCTTGAACGCATGCATAAAGAAAGTGGGCTGCAAGTTATTGCAAGTGGCGGTATATCTTGTATAGAAGATGTGCAAAAAGTTAAACAAATGGGACTTTATGCCTGTATTGTAGGAAAAGCTTTGTATGAAGGCAAAATTTCTTTAGACGAGCTTGCAAGTATAAAATGATGCACAGGGACGTAGACCCTGCATCATTGGTACAAATAATACCTGATATGTTTTGTACCAATTCCCAGGTCACAGTGTTGTGAATGATGTACACTGATGCACAGGGATGTAGACATTGCATCATTAAGGAGTTAGATTGATTACAAAAAGAATTATACCTTGTTTAGATGTCCGAAATGGACGTGTTGTAAAAGGCACAAAATTTCAGGGTTTAAACGATGTTGACGACCCCGTAAATCTCGCAAAATTCTATAGCGAATGTGGTGCTGACGAGCTCGTTTTTTATGACATTACTGCAAGTGCAGAAGCTCGCGACATTTTTGTAGATGTAGTCCGAGAAGTTGCAAATAATGTTTATATTCCGTTTACTGTTGGTGGTGGCATAAATAAACTTGACGATTTTAATACCGTGCTTCGAGCTGGTGCCGACAAAGTTTCAGTAAACAGTAGCGCTGTTAAAAATCCGCAGCTTATTCATGATGCAGCTTTAAAATTTGGTTCTCAGTGCGTTGTTTTATCAATTGATGCAAAATACAATGAGGAGCGCGAATCTTATGATGTTTATGTTAACGGAGGTCGAGTAAATACTCAAATTGATGCAATAGAGTGGGCACGTAAAGGTGTGGAACTTGGCGCCGGAGAAATTGTTGCAAATAGCATCGACACAGATGGCGTTAAGGAAGGCTTTAACATTGATTTATTAAATCGACTTTGTGATGCAGTTAATGTTCCAATTATTGCAAGTGGTGGAGCAGGCAATATGCAACATTTTCTCGAGCTTTTTCAGCAAACTAATGCAGATGCAGGGCTTGCTGCATCGATTTTCCATTTTGGCGAGGTGCAAATTAGCGACTTAAAACAATATTTATTAGATAATAAAATTAACATGAGGGTATAATTTTAGCTACGAACAGCCTTTTGGTACAAAACATATCAGGTATATTTTGTACCAGTGGTGGTGAAAAGGATTTTAGGAGAAACATGAGTTTAGAAAAAATTAAATTTGATGAAAATGGTCTTGTCCCTGCAATTGTCCAGGATGCAACAACAAATGAGGTTTTGATGCTGGCCTATATGAATGCAGAGTCTCTCCAAAAAACGCTAGACACTGGCTACACTTGGTTTTGGTCTCGTAGTCGTCAAGAACTTTGGAATAAGGGTGCAACCAGCGGAAACATCCAACAAGTCATTTCAATCAATTATGATTGCGATGGCGATTCCTTGCTCATTAAAGTTCTGCAAACAGGGGCCGCTTGTCACACTGGAGAACATAGTTGCTTTTTCAATGTGCTTCAGCAGGCTACACAAGAAATATCTGATGATTCAATAGTAGATAGACTCTACAAAGTCATAGTTGATCGTAAAAATAATCCTCAAGAAGGCTCCTATACAAATTATCTTTTTGATAAAGGTATTGATAAAATCCTTAAAAAAGTTGGCGAGGAAAACGCTGAAGTTATTATTGCCGCAAAAAATAATGATAAAGACGAAATCACATACGAGACTTGCGATTTAGTTTATCACGTGCTTGTTATGCTTATTGACCGTGACGTTACTCTTGATGAAATCCGCCATGAGCTCAATAGTCGTCACATTAAATAGCGCCTTCCTGTACAATTTCACCATATTAAGAAGTAAGTTTTATGAACGACAACAATCTTGAAGCCTTAATTGAATTTACTCACGATACAGATGCGCATACTCGTGCGCTTGCAATTGCTGGCCTTGCTCGCATTGCAGACCCTGCTGGCTTTAATGCTGTCCTTGTTGCTCTTTTTGACCCTGAAATAGAAGTTCGCATTGCCGCAGCAAGCGCCTTAGAAGTTTTTAATGATGCCCGGGCAATCGAGCCTCTGCTTGCAACAATAGAAACAGATGATGAGCATGTTGCCATTAATGCACTTTTTGCCCTTGGCTCAATTGAAGATGAATCTGCACATAAACAATTATTTTTTCAGTTAGATAAACTTGCAGGAAAAGAAAAATTACTTGCTTCTGCAATTTCTGCATTTGGACAGCGCGCAATAAACAAAAACTGCGCATTATATTCAGACAAAAAACTCCAGCAAAAATTAATCAACAAATTGTGCGAAATTTATAAAGTTGCAGATACTCAAGTTCAAGCATCAATTATTTGGACTTTGGGAAAATTTTTCCCTACACAAAAATCGCAAAAAATCTGTGAAAGCGCACTTCAAAGTCAAGATGAATGGTGCGTCAAATACGCAATCGAATCTCTTCGAAATTTCCATAATGAGCAGGCAAAATTCTCACTTGAAGATTTTATTAAAAATACCAGCGCCTCTTTAGATTGTCTAAAACTTGCTAACTTAGCCTTACAGACATTTTCTGACTAAAGACAATTTATCTAAATTTATACTTCAATTTTTAAATTTTTTTTCGCGATAATATAAATGCGTGTTAAAATAATAACTCGCAAATCGCTGTGGCCAGATAGCTCAGTCGGTAGAGCAGAGGACTGAAAATCCTTGTGTCGAAGGTTCGATTCCCTCTCTGGCCACCACTCTAAAATCCTAAATTTTCTATTGAAAAATCGCTATGCACAAAGCAAAAAAAAGTTTCCTATGCACAAATTTCAATATTTTCTTTTAAAATGGTTACTTCTATTGCCTTAGTAATTACAGTGCTATAACCAATATTATTTTCATTTTCGATTATTCGAATTATTTGTTGAGATTCAACCCGTGCTTCATTATTTAAACATTCAATACACTGTTTAAGAACGCGCCGTTTAATAATTTTATCGAGTTTGATAAAGTTAGTTCTATCAATTTGTGCAGTTAGGCCATCCATACTTTTATTAAGCGAAAAGTTTAAAGCAATAAATTTTTTTGCAAGCTCATCTAAATATCTATCTTCATCTTCAATTAAATTCATTGTGTTTTTCAAAGAATTTTTATAGGATGGACGAATCTGTTCAAGAACAGGCATTAAGTCTTCGCGTAAGATTGAACGAAAATTTGAGCGATCAAAATTTGTAGTATCCTCACACCAAAGTTTGCCATCTTCATTAAAAAAAGCGGCGCACTTTCGCACGAACTCACGCAAAGTTTCTTTTTTTACATCTAAAAATGGCCTGTATACATGCCCATTTAATTTATGGATCGAGCTAAGCCCTCCGGGTCCAGTACCGACTAAAGAGCGCATGTAAAAGGTTTCGATTCGGTCATCTAGTGTATGTGCACACAAAATTTTTGCAGTTTTAACATTGCAATTTTGCTCTTCACAAAGTTTATAAAGTTCTTCTTGCGCAATTTTGTGCCGTGCAATTCTTGCACAATTTTCAAGCCCACCATCGAAATCTTTTTGCATTGCTGCAACATCGCATTTTACAATTTTGCACTGAACTTTCATGTGCTTACATAAAT
>JAKSUU010000190.1 GCA_024408695.1 Coriobacteriales bacterium
CAAAAATGTCATAACAATTAGCGTAATAAATGTTAAAAACATCCAGCTCTATTCCATATTAAGTTCGCTGGTTGTTGGCATTATTTTTGGTTTATTTCTTGCAGCTTTTTGTCCTGGCGCGCCAACTACTTTCCTTAAAATTTATATTTTTAGTCCAATTTCTACAATGTTTGTTAGCGCTTTGCAATTAATTGTATCTCCACTTATATTTGTAGTTTTAGTTAAGTGCATATCAAATTTTTCGCTTGTAGAAGACTTTGGAAAAGTGGGGAAAAAGATCTTTTTGACCTTTTTTAGTCTTATGGTTTTGGTTTTGATAATTTCTTTATCAACCACTCTTTTACTAAATGTGGGTGACCCTGCGCTCCAAAATGCAGTCAGCCCGTCAAGCTCAAGTGACACTCAACAAGATGCTGGTCAATACAGGTTAATCGATGTAATTGTTGGAATTGTTCCAAATAATATTGTGTCTCCATTTTTAAATGGAGATATGCTTGCTCTCATTTTTTTGGCGGTGGTTTGTGGCTTGGCATTGGCGCTTTTAAAAGATAAAGTTCCAATATGCGTAAAAGTTGTTGATGAGCTCGATCAAATACTTAAGACAATTTTAGAATTCTTTATTCAATTTTTACCCCTTGTTCTTATTTGCAATATGGCAACTCTTGTTGTTGGGATTCCGCCAGAAGCTGCTATTTCAATTATCCAATTTATTGGTGTGGAGCTTTTGATAACCGCTTTTGTTTTTGCTCTTTATTGCATATTTATTTCCGTTTTTGCTAAGACCAATCCGATTGTTTGTCTTAAAACTTCTATTCCGGTTTGGATTCACACAAATGCTGTGGAGTCAAGCACTGCGTGTTTGCCAAATGGCATAGAACTATGCAAAAAACTTAAGGTCCCAAAAAATATTTATAGTCTTGTCATGCCCCTTGGGCTTTCTCTTAATAAAAACGGCACTGTTCTTGCAAATGTGGTCGCGACCTTCTTTTTATGCAATGTATTCGAGGTGTCCTTTGATATTCATACATTTGTAATTGCCGTTGTTGTGATATTTTTGATTTCGCTTGCGGCGCCAGGCGTAAATGGCGGAGGCATCGTTTGTATGTCTGCAATTTTAGGCATGATCGGAGCCCCTGCAGAAGCAATAAGTCTTTATATTATCCTTGCGCCAATAGAAGATTTAACCATAACTGGAACAAATCTAATTTGCAATGTTGCTGCATCTATTGTTGTTGCCGGCAAGTAATACACTGTGGACTTATAAGGCAACTGTTATAGAACAAGTGCTGCACATGGGCGTAGACTTTGCATCATTCAACGTATGATGCAAAGGGATGTAGACCTTGCATTATGAAGAATAAGGATGTCATTAGAACTTACGTTTATTGTGTAGTGAGACATTTTTGCGTTTCTTAAATCTCACATAGCATATTGATGCAATAATAGCGGCGCCCGCTAATGCAAGGACAATCGTATAAATTACATCACCCGTGCCAAAAGCACTCGCTCCACCATTAGCCATACATACATCGATTGTTTCATTTAGAGTCATCATAAAATTTTCGTCGGTTAGCGATTTGTCCATCTTAAGTGCAGATGTTTTTGCAGCATCTTTGGGCACAACTAAAGAATAAAGTTCTCCGTTCGACTTAAAATCTGCATAATCAGTATAGTGAGAACCTGGATAACTAAAATATTTATCGTGAAAATAGCCTTGTGTGTCATGGTTATATCTATCATATTTATATTTGATTATAAGTGCACCAATTATGTCATCATTATTTGAAATGTCTCCAGTTTTTGTATCCATAATTTTAGGAACTCTAAGACTATAGTTATACTCGACATCTTTCCAATAAGGGAAATTTTTTGGTGAGTATCGTGTTGTGTCGTCCCATTCATAGCCCAAAAAATGCTGCAAGTCAAAGGTATCAGCAGTGCTATATTTTGTCTCAATATAATTGCTATTTAGCATACAATATTTAGGTTTTGAAGGCTGTCCCCAAGCACTATTATATCCCGGATATTCAGTCTCAACATAAGTGCTAACATAATCTTCAAAGCTCATATTTTCATATTGCGGATTTCCTCTTTTTAGAAAAGTCAATAGCTGAGCCGCATCGGTGTTAATTACAGAATAACCATATTCTGGATGCGTGTAATTTTTATTTGAAATTGAAGATCCCCAATAATAATCATATTTGTAATTAAAATAAATCATAGCTTGGTTAATCTGCAAGCGCGATTTTGCAACATAGCAATAATCATCGTGACCAGAAAGCATTGAATTAGTTAATTGCGATATAACTTTGCATGTATTATCCCAGTTTTTTGCGACTGTATCGGCTTCGTTATCTCTAATGGTCGGACACTTACCAATAGCATCAAGCGTAATAGTTGCATAGTTTGACAGCTTCATAAGTACGCTTGAACAAAGACTAGTCATTTCTTCGCGAATTTCACCTTC
>JAKSUU010000191.1 GCA_024408695.1 Coriobacteriales bacterium
TATAGGATATATTTATAGGTATTTATCTATTTAAATATTGATTTATCTTAAATATATTTATACAGTCATTATTCCCTTATAAAATATAAATCTTATTTTCTCTTGTTAATGCTATTACTTTCCCTGTATCATCTTGAGATAAATATTTGCTAAATAGGTCGTGTTCAGGAAAAACGCCAATTTCATCTTCTGCATATAAAAGAAAAACAAGACGAACACAAAGCATATTCAAACTTTTTTGAGCACGCTCACTGTCTGGGTCTGCATATTGAGATTGTAAAGCATCATATAATTTGCCTACAAGTTCACCCGCTTTTATAGAAATATCTTCTTCTTTAGAAATGCTTTTGATTTCCGGTGCAATTAAGAAGTCAAAAATTTTATATTTAGAAGGAAGTTCCGTTAGCAAAATTTTTTGAGGCTCAAGTGGTCTTTTATTCAAATCATAAATCCAAATTTCGCTAAAATTTGATGTAACAATAAAAGAGCCCTGTTCGTCGGCGAGAAGATTATCACGATAACGTTTAGCCTGTTCAAAAGGGGTAAGTTCTTGTCCGTCAGATTGCATCGCCTTTACATCCAGTGCAACGCCTAGCGATTTTTGTTCAATAACAATGCCAGTTTCTGGAATATAAACATCAATGCGCTTTACATTGTTGTCTACACGAACTTTCTTTTGAAAATTTAAGCGAGCTTCACTGACTTTTATATCAAATAAGGCTTCAAAAAGTTCTTGCCAAAAGCGCTGGTCGTGCTCGTCTTCTTGGCCTACACCTTGCCAACGATTGACAAATTGCCTAATATTTTCTTTTTTTTCTATTTCAGTCATAAATTAATTATAACATTCGATTTTTGTTTGAATGTAGCACAAAAAGTTTAGTGCTTTTATTTCTTTGTTATTTTTGTTGCAACACCAAGGTTACCGTCCCCAAGTGTTGCAAGAAGAATTTTTTGCTTAAAATAAGCGATTTTAGGCAATAAAATTTTATAATGTAGGCATATGGAAAACCAGCAACTAACAAATGAAAGCATTCAAAATTCGCCAGTCACTAAAAATGGTGTGAATCCAGCATATTTTGTTGCAGCCTTTGCAGTGCTCGGAATTATAATGTTATTTACACCGTGGGTTAATCTTCCGGCGTTTTCACAGTTTGCAAGCTTACTTAATGTTTCTTACGATGTAGAAAATTACATTTTGCCACAAAGTTTCTTCTCGGTTTTGCTAAACGCAGACGACCAATTTGCAGCGATTAATAATTTTTTAGATTTAATAAACAGTCAAGATGAATACAGCAATACTTTCAAGGCAATAGAGCAAGCTTTTATAAATCTTTTGGGTTTGTTTGGTGTAGATTCCGATTTTGTGTCGAATATTGACAATATTGTAAAAAGCATAATAGCTCTTATGCCATCATCACAGCAAATAATGTCAGTGCAAGAAATGATAAATCAATTTGGTGAATTTTTGAGAAATGCATCTTTTGCTGGTCTTATTATGATTGTTTTGATTATTGCATTTAATTTGTATACATTCATTTACTGTGTTATAAAAAAGAAAGCAAATAAGCTTTGTTTTGTTGGATTTATTATAGAAGCAGTATTTTGTGTACTTGCTATTGTAGGATGCTATGTTATAAATTTAAAATTAAACAATCCAAATTCTCCATTTTTTATTAGTACTAAACCATTGTTATGGGTTTGGGTAACTTTAGTTTTAGCCGTTATAGCAGTTGGCATAACAAGCTTTGCGGCAAGACGCAATACGACAAAAGGAAACGCAAAAACAATAATATTCCTTTCTATTTTCGTTGCCTTTGTTGTAGTGGTAGCAATTGGATTAAACTATAGTGGCAGTGCAAAAGAGTCTAAATTTATTGGAAGTTGGTGTGTTGATACAATTAATGTAAATTCGATTGTTAAAGATAAAGATCTTGAGGCAATTAAAGAAAAAGGAATTGATGAGTCTAACGCAATTGTCATTACTGTTAATGATGATTTTAGTTTTGATAGTTGTCTTGCAGGCTTAGAGCTTAAAGGTAACTATAGAGTGGATAACGATGTGTTAATTCTGGAACCTACTACGAATTTTAGTAGCAGTTCTGTGCCTGTTTCATTAGCTTTTTCTAATGATAACTTGGTAGTTTTAGCTGGCCCGATTAAAATTGCTAGCCTTAAGGTTTCTAGTATTAATGCCCAACAAGCTTTAAAAGACATAAGATTGAAATTGGGTAAGGCCGCTTTAGAATCAATTTTCGAAACACTTGGGGGACGGTAACCTTAGTGTTTCATTTATGAAATGCAACACCAAGGTTGCCTCCCCAAATGTTCGCAACACTTGGGGGACGGTAACCTTAGTGTTCAGTTTTAACTCATCGATAGACAAGTTGTTATTAAATAGCCTACCGCACACAATCCGCGGTCGCACTAACTTTGTCATAAAACTCGGGT
>JAKSUU010000192.1 GCA_024408695.1 Coriobacteriales bacterium
AATGACATTTACACAAAAGGCAAAAATTATTCTTCGTCATATGGCGGAGCTTCTTGGAATACTACTACCTGTATAATTATTAACGGAACATCTTTTGCTGATGGCTTAAGTGTTTCTCCATATGCTTATGTCAAACATTGTCCGATATTTTTAACTGATGCATCTGGGGAAAATTTAGATACAGAGACTATTGATTTAATAAACAATGAAGGATTTACAAAAGCCATATTTATTGGCTCGTCGAATGCGGTTTCAGATAATATAAAAACTATTCTTAAAAATAATACTCACATTACTAGTGATGCAAATATAGATAGATGGGCTGGAACAGGTCGTTATGCAACTTCTCTTGATATTGCCAATCGTCTTTTAGCTGATGGTGATATAGATGTTTCGCATATATGTTTTGCTACAGGTAAAGATTTTCCAGATGCTCTTTCGAGTTCTTCTCTTGCCGGCTTAACAAATTCTGTATTAGTTTTAATTGATCCCGAAACAACATCTATTAGCTCTAACCTTAGCACATTTATTTCAAGCCATAAATCTGACATTAAACTCGGTTTTATTTTGGGAAGCAACAAAACAATTCCAGATTCGCTTAAAAGTAAATTAGACGAACTTATAACACCACCTACACCATAAGTTTAAATTAATTTAGAATAAAGCTTTGAATATTAGAATTGTATAAAGTGGGCAAAAAAGTTTTATTATTTATCTAGATTTTAGAATATATTTTTTGTAGTATAATGTTTTAGTGGTAAAAGTTGGAGATTTTCTATGTTAAGAAAAAAACTACGCCCTCAAATTAAAATCATGATCTCTGCGTCTAGCGATGAAAGTGCACCTTCTTTTAGCAAAGGCGCTGCTGCTTTACTTGATCAAGTTAAAGAAACTGGCTCATTAAATAAAGCCGCAAAAAATATGCATATGGCTTACAGTAAAGCATGGACATTATTAAAACGTGTAGAAGATACTTTAGGATTTAAACTAATAGAACGAAATGGCGTTTATGGCTCTTGTCTTTCAGAAAAAGGCGAGGAATTTTTAGAACTATACAAAAAATTCGAGCTAGAGGCTAACGAACAAGTAGAAATGATGTTTAAAACGATGTTTAAGTCTTTTTAAACCATTCTTATATTTTTAAACATTATAAAAAAAGGGCTCAATAGTGAGCCCTTTTTTGTTTTGAAAATTTTCAATGTTTAATCGCCGAGCGTTATAGTAACTTTAGATCCTTTTTCAGCTTTTGATCCACCTGATGGACTTTGACTAACAACTTTATTGCCAGTTCCAGAAGACACAGCAACAAATCCAGCACCTTCTAGTTTTGAAATCGCAGTATTTTTATCTAAGCCAACAACATCAGGAATAGTTTCTTGGTCTTTACCTGTAGAAACCCAAATAGTAACAGAATCTCCCTTTTTAAGAGAGGTGCCAGAAGATGGACTTTGGTCGTATACTTGTCCCGATGCAACAGTCGATGAGGTTCCAGTTTTTACGGTAACAGATAGTCCAAGTTTTTCTAATGTTGCGGTAGCATCGCCTTCGCTAATGCCAACAAGATTTGGCATAGTAACTTTTTCTTCCTTACCTTTTGAAATACTAATTTTAACGGTATCGCCTTTGGCTAATTTAGAGTTAGGAACAGGATCTTGTTCACAAACTATACCAACAGCATATTGATCATTAAAAACTTGCGTAGTTTCAAATTTAAGCCCTAAAGCTTCTAATTGCTTTTGTGCATCGGTAGATGTCATACCCACAATATTCGGAACAGAGATATTTGCATCACTATCTGGACCTTTTGAAATTATTATATCGATTTTGCTACCTTCGGGGGCTTCTGTGTTCGCCGATGGAGACTGGCCGCAAACTTTATCTTTTTCAACAATATTGTCAAAATCGTAAACCACCGTGCCAGGGGTAAATCCAGCTTTTTCTATTGTTGCCGTTGCTTCTTCTAGAGTCATTTCCGATAGATCCGGAACCGTTATTTTTTTTGCAAAACACCCAAATGCAAACAGAAGTGCAATAATAATAGCAATACCAATAATGCCACATATAATGCCTATAGCAATTTTTTTCTTTGGAGACTTCTTTTTGTCTGGAGGAGCTGTATTAATTTTATTTGCATTGTTGGGGCCTTGATTATGTTGATTTTGATTAATCGAAGGCATAACCTTAGTTTGGCCACTACTAGCATATGCAGCGCCTGCCATAGCAGCAGCGCCTGCTGCCGCAGCTGTTGGTAAAACAACAGTAGCTGCACTAGTAAAATTACCACTTAAATAATTGTTTAAAGCAGTTTTTAATTCATTAGCAGTTTGAAAACGGCTATTTGGATTTTTTGCTAGACACTTTAGAATAATTTGTTCGAGTGCAGGGTCGATATTAGGATTGATTTCGTGAGGTAGCAGAGGAGTTTCGTTTACTTG
>JAKSUU010000193.1 GCA_024408695.1 Coriobacteriales bacterium
GTAGCGCTCGTAGAATAATTTCCAACATTAGCAATCACTTTTGCTCTACCATCAACTGCATTTACAATATCTTTAAAAAGTTGAAGCTTTTGAGGATATGAAATTGTTGGGCTTTCACCTGTTGTTGCACAAATTGCGAGGCCATCACATCCACCGTCTACCAGGCGAACTGCAAGCTCTTGAGCACGATGAAAATCAACTTCGCCTTCTTCATCGAAAGGTGTTACCATGGCTGTAATTAATCTACCAAAATCTAACTTTGACATTTTTCTCCTAATTCGTATAATTTAGGTTTAAATATATAAGTATTTTAATTATATATAAGATTGAAGATAATTTTCAAATGCGTTTTAAATCAATGTTACGCACAAATTAGGAAATTTCTCTAATGAAACTTGTTATTTGTTTTTTATACCGTCTGCATCTAAAAATATTTTTCTAGTAACAAAATTCCAAACAAGCACAACTGCTGTAGCAAAAATTTTTGTTATCAAATATGTGATTCCTAATACATCTGTACCAAGCCACATAAGCAAATTATTTATACCAAGGCCAATAACAGAAAGAACAATAAAAATTATACACTCCACAACACGCGACTTGCCCTCTTTGTGCTTAAAAACATAGCGCATCGAGGCAAAATAATTAAATATAACCGAAACAGAAAACGAAATTGTTGCACTTATTAAATAATGAACTTGAAAAACGTCAGTTAATAAAACAAGCAAGCCATAATCTATAACAAAGGCAATAAAGCCTACTACCGAAAACTTTGAAAATTGAATTACAAGCTTTTTAAGCATTTTAAAGCATTAGTTTATCAAGACCTACAGTTACACCCTGCATATTAATAACTGCGCGAACAGCCATGGCAATTCCCGGCATATAAGCATCACGATCTATGCTGTCGTGGCGAATACTAAGTGTTTGACCAGGACTTCCAAAGATAACCTCTTGGCTTGCAACATATCCGTTACTACGAATCGAATGCAAGCGAACTCCTTGGCTGTTTGCACCACGAGCACCAGCAAAGCCATCGATTTCTGTTTCGCGACCAGGAGCTTTTGAGCAAATGCCGGCAGTGGCCTGCACTTCATTAATAAGTTTTGCTGTTTTAACCGCTGCTCCACTTGGTGCATCTTTTTTGCCTGAATGATGAAATTCAAGTACTTCTGCATCTTCAAAAAATTTGGCTGCAGTTTGACTAAATAGCATCATAAGCACCGCGCCAGTTGTAAAATTAGGAGCGCAAAATAGAGCCGCATCTCCTGTTGCGCTTTCATCAAATGCTACTTGCAAAGCTTCTTCTGTAACGCCAGTTGTACCAAGTACGCAATTTACGCCGTGAGAAAGCACGCATTTAACATTGGCTATTGCAACCGCAGGAGCTGTAAAATCAATTACAACATCTACATCAACTGTGCCAAGTGCATCATCTAAACTTGGGAACAAGGGGGCCTCGCCTGACTGCCCCGTTTCATCAATATAAGCAAGCTTTTCGCCATCGCTAGCAACTGGATCCACGCCTGCAACAAGTTCAAAATCATTTTGCTTGCCTACAAACTGGGAAATGTGATTTCCCATTCTTCCTTTTGCACCACTTACAACAACTTTAATCATTTTTCTCCTTTAAATGTTAAACAAATTTTAAAAGCCTGGTATTGGCATCATCGTCTTTAATTGGACTAACCATGGCAATAGTTGGAGTTTGTTCAAATATGGATTTTGCAATGTCATTGCATTCCTCTAAGCTAATGCTTTTATAACGTTCTAGCAAATCATCAATTGTTATGAGATTTGCATTGCGAACTGCATGATTGCCAATGCGTCGCATATGAGCAGATGTAGACTCAAATGCTAAAACCGTGTTTCCACAAATTAACTCCCTAGAGCGGTCTAATTCTTCTTGAGTAACCCCACCAGAAACAAGTTTTTTAAGCTCTGAAAAAGTGGTTTCTAAAACCTCCTCAACATTTTCTGGGCGAGTGCCAGCCATAATATAAAAAGTTCCGCAATCTACAAATTCTTGATTTGAACATGCAATTGCATAAGCAAGCCCTCGTTTTTCGCGAATCTCAACAAAAAGGCGCGAACTCATTGAGCCACCAAGAGCTGCAGACATCATTCTGCATGCAAATTTTGTATCATCAAAATATCCTAATCCAGGAAAGCCAACAAGCAAATGGGCTTGCTCTGTATCTTTATTTTTAATGGCAAGATCTTTGCGGTTTTGCTTTACAAAATCAGGACGCTGCAACATTTCACCGCTTGGGGCATTTGCTAAAAGTTTTTGTGTAAGTTCAACAACAAGGTCGTGGTCAATGTTTCCGGCGGCAGCAACTACAATATTTTCGCTGGTATAATGCTTTTGATGATATTCATGCATTTTTGCGCTGTCAAAACTTTCAACAGTTTCTTTTTTA
>JAKSUU010000194.1 GCA_024408695.1 Coriobacteriales bacterium
CACTGTCGTCAGCTAAAACACATAATCCACAATTATCATAAGCAGCTTTTGCTTTAATTTTTGCATTTTCTAAAAAGGAATCACCATCTTCAACAGGTTCTTCAAAATCGCCAATTGACTTAAGTGGAACACATTCAAAACCTAAATCTTTTAACATTCGATTTAACTCAGTTACCTTGTGTTCGTTATTTGTGGCTAAAACTAATTTTTTCATCTTAATTCTCCATCTTAAATATTGTTTGAAGACCCTCCTTTGCATAGGAAAGTATTTTGCTTAATTGTTCGTCGTTAAATGGAGCACTTTCACTTGTGCCTTGGACTTCTATATATTGGCCTTTATCATTCATGACAATGTTCATATCAACTTGAGCACGAGAGTCTTCCGCGTAGTCTAAGTCTAGCAAAATGTCTCCATCAACAATACCTGCGCTTATTGCAGCAACTTTGCTATGTATTGGGTTAAAAGGAATCTTTTTACAACTTTTCCAAAATTCAAAGGCATCGTAGAGCGCAAAATATGATCCAGTGATTGATGCACAACGTGTTCCGCCATCGGCTTGAATAACATCACAATCAACATAAAATGTATTTTCTACACCAAGGTTGTCGATGTCAGCAACAGCCCGCATACTACGACCAATAAGACGCTCAATTTCCATACTGCGCCCTTTACGACTTAAGTGCTCACGTGGAATTCTATTGGCACTACTAGCTGGTAACATACTATATTGAGCTGTAATCCAACTTTTATTCGAATTGCGCATCCAACCAGGTACTTTTTCTTCAATGGAAACTGCACATAAAACTTTAGTCTTACCAACTTCAATTAAGCATGAACCCGCAGCACAATCAAGATAATTTCTTGTGATTTTTATTGGACGAGCTTCGTTACATTTTCTATCATTTTCTCTTTTAATACGGTTTAAATCTGCCATTTTGCTCCTTTTTTATAGATTCTTTGGATCAATATATTTTACATTTGAAATTTCTTTACATAAAATTTTTGAACCTAGTTTACAAAATTGATTCGTATTTTGAGAAGTTGTAAAAAATTCATAACTTACTTTATTGCAATTGCCAGCTTTAATATTTAGCTTTTTTAATTCTTCATCTAAATCAAGAGCAAGTTGTTTTGCACTCGAAACTATGGTTTTATTAGGAACAAGTTCAGATATAAAATTTTTAATAATAGGAAAATGTGTGCATCCTAAAACTATGGTATCTGCATCAAAATCATTAATTTGATCGAATAAAATTTGATATTTGCATGCAAATTCTTTAAATAGTGCGGAGTTAGTTTTAACATCTAAATAGCCATTTAACAAGTTGGAATTCGCTTTTAGTTCGTTTTCTACAAGTTCAACGAATTCTGGAGCAGCAATTTCAGCGATTTTGCATTTTGCATCAATTTTGGTAATTGCATGCTTATAGGAATGAGAATCTATTGTCCCTTTTGTTGCTAAAATTGCAATTTTTTTATTTGAAGAATATTTGACGGCTGCTATTGCACCAGGCTCTATAACACCTAAAATTGGAATTGAAAATTTATTTTTAAGTTCGGATAAACTAAAAGCGGTAGCCGTATTACATGCTACTACAAGAGCTTTTATATTAAATTGAAGCAGAAAATTGGTAATTTGTGTAGCGAAATCTAAGACTTCATTTTTGGATCGAGGTCCATACGGGCATCTTTGAGAATCTCCAAAATATATTAAGGATTCGTTAGGCAAAACATCAGTAATTGCACGTGCCACCGTTAAACCACCAAAACCAGAATCGAATATGCCTATTGCTTTATTGTCCATATAATTATTATATAAGTTATTAGTTTTAAATAAGAATGACAAGTTTTCTAAAATGTAAACGAAAATCTTGACATTATTGTTACTTGCGTGTATAATACTCTTTCGCACTTTGAAAAGGCGAAACTGGGGGTGACACGGTTTCGACAAAATAGTTTGGATAGAGGCAGCAGGCCGTTTAAGTCTTTGCGTTATAAGACAAAACGCTTTAATTGGCGAAGATTCTATTAGCGACAACGCTGCTAAGGTAGCTGAACCATCTCAAGATGTTCAAGATCCTAATTTCTACGTTGTAGAAGAAAAAGAAGCCCAAGTCGCAAAAGCAGCTTAACTCAAAATTTTAAGCTCCCTTTCTTTCTGCTATGCTCCGGGCGGATTGTAAAAGGTCATTTTAGGAGTAATATCAACTGCTGTATTTGAATGTCGCATAGTTGATGTATTTTAGGCATTCAGTTTCATTTTTTAGTTTGTTTTTGTACTATTATGAAACTATGAACAAAAACTAAGCTTGTAGACACCTCTATTTGCTGAGCTGCTTTGGACAGGAGTTCAACTCTCCTCACCTCCACCACGTCGCAATCGATCTATATG
>JAKSUU010000195.1 GCA_024408695.1 Coriobacteriales bacterium
CAAAAATATCATGTATGACGTTGGCATTTACGTTTAGATGAATAGTTTGATTTTTTTGTATATATTTTTTCAGATGAAAATGTTTCTATTGCCGATGTTGCAACTATAAAAACTAAAAAGCGCGATTTTGAAATTAAAGAAGAATACAAACTTGTTTATTTGCCAATTTATATGGTTATGTTTATAGATGATGACAGAATTGTTCTGCCTAAGCCAGAATTCATAGATACTAAATAATTTATTTTATTTGTTTCCTTAAAGCAACCTTAAACCAAATATTTGCTTGCTTAAAATCAAGTCAAATTTGTTATAGTGTTTTTGTACGATTAATCAAAAACTCTAATGGCGGATTTACAAAATTTTAAAAGAAAAGAAACCAAATATCTTATAAGTACTGCCCAAAAAGAAGCTTTTCTAAAATTTGCTGGCGACAAACTTATTCCAGATTTTTATCCTATAAGTCATATTGATTCTATTTATTTTGACACGCAAGATTATTATCTTATTCGCAGATCAATCGAAAAACCACTTTATAAAGAAAAATTGCGCATTCGTGCATACGAAGATATCACGCCAAATTCTAAAACCTTTATAGAGCAAAAGAAAAAATATGACGGCATTGTTTATAAGCGCAGAGTTTCGCTTCCTTATTCTCTTGCCCGCGACTTTATAAATGGTTCTGATTATGAAGATTTAGTAAAAAAATCTGATATTGCTTCGAGACAAGAAGAGCAAGAACAATTCCGCGATACAAACATGCAAATTTCACGTGAACTTCGTGCTTTTATAGATCGCTATAAGCCACTTACACCTGCTTTTGAGATTAAATATACACGCCATAGTTTTGCATATAATTTAGAAGCACAGGATGCGAAAGAAATGTACAAAAATCTGCGCCTTACTCTTGATAGCAACTTGCAATATAAATGTATGCGCACAGAAGATGCGGTGCTTCAGGATCTTTTGGACTCGGATTTAAATGTATTAGAAATAAAAAGTGATGATGCTTATCCTGTTTGGCTTGCAGATTACTTAAATCAAGAAAAAATACATCCGCGCAGTTTTTCAAAGAGTGCAACAACTTACTTAAAAATCAGCCAAGAAAAATGTCCTGGAGATGGGAATGAAGAAGTTTAGGTTTGAAAGTGCACCTCGTGGCAAAAAACGCGTGCACTGTTATTAGAAAAGGAGTAATATGTTTGATCCAGTTTTGTTTTGTTTGTACCAAGATTCGTCATCGGCAATTTCGAATGTTGGAACCCCAGAGTTTTTGATTTGTTGCTTGACCTCAATTATTCTTGGCCTTGTTTGTGCATTTATTTATATGTTCAAGCATAATTATTCGCGCAATTTTGTAATCACGCTTGCACTTATGCCATTGATTGTTCAGGTCGTTATAACCTTAGTCAATGGTAATCTTGGCGCTGGTATCGCTGTAATGGGTGTATTCAATCTTGTGCGTTTTCGCTCAATTCCAGGTAGTGCTAAGGACATTGGCAGTGTGTTTTTAACTATGGGCATTGGACTGGCGACCGGTATGGGATATATTGGTGTAGCTGTAATTCTTACAATACTTGTTGGTCTTGTTAATATTATTTATGTTTTAAGTCCTCTTGCAAAAGGTGATAACACCGAACGTATGCTTAAAATTTGTGTGCCAGAAGACTTAAATTATGAAGAAACTTTTGAAGACGTCATTGCAAAATATACAAATACCCACGAGCTTGCCTGTGTGACTACAACCAATATGGGCTCGACATTTAATCTTGAATACGAAGTCAAGCTTAAAAATTCAACAGATACAAAGGCCTTTATTGATGAGTTGCGCACGCTAAATGGCAATCTTAAAATTTCGCTCGGCCATAAGCCTGCCAATTGGTCTGTTCTTTAGGATGATTATGAAATATAGAAAATCCATATTAATCTTTGTGATTGTGTGCCTTGCTGCTACTTGCATTGCAATTTTTGGTTGTGGTAAGAATAACTCTACAAATAGTGATAGCGAGTATGCTACAAGTGTTGACATTGCAAATATGAATTTGCAGTATAAAGACAATGATAAAGATGCATCGTATGATGCAAACAAAGCAACTAAAATAAATCTTGCAGATGAGCAAACTTCAATTGATGGCGCAGGTGCCAAATATTCTGATAAGACTATAACTATCAGCAATTCTGGTACTTTTATTGCGAGTGGCACATTGAATGATGGACAAATATACATTGATGTTGACAGTAAATATAATGTGCAATTAGTGCTGGACGGCGCGAGCATTATCAATACAACTGGACCTGCTATTTATGCAAAAAGTGCAGACAAAGTTGTTTTAACTCTTGCGGAAAATTCACAAAACAAACTTATCGATACAAA
>JAKSUU010000196.1 GCA_024408695.1 Coriobacteriales bacterium
ATTGCGTCTACCGCAGAGTGGCCATATTTTTATGTCTATCCTGCACTACTTGCGAGATGTACAGTCTTTGAGTTCGAAGCGTTAAAAGCTGACGACATAATGGACGGTTTAAAGAAAGCTGCTAAAAAGGTAAACATCAAAATCAATCCAGACGCTTTAGAAAAGTTAGCGTTAGGTTCAAACGGAGACATGAGAAAGGCTCTTAATAATTTAGAGTTCCTTGTTCACGGGCTCCCACAAAATAAAAAGACTATTAATTTAGAGACTGTTGATCAGCTCATTAGTAAAGCAAATATTTCATATGATAGAAGCGAAGACCATCATTTTGATAATCTTTCAGCTTTAATGAAATCATTGAGAGGTTCTGATCCAGACGCAGCAGTGTTTTATTTAGCAAAAATGTTAGAAGCCGGCGACATAGTCGCCGCAGCAAGAAGATTGCTTTGCTCTGCAAATGAAGATGTTGGACTTGCTTATCCACAAATTATTCCAATTGTTAAAGCGGCGGTCGACACAGCTCTTCAACTCGGAATGCCTGAAGCATATCTTCCATTAACTAACGCCGCAATTTTAATTGCAACTTCACCAAAATCTAACTCTGCTTACATGGCTTATCATGAAGCTGAAACAGATATTCGTCAAGGCAAAGGAGTTGGAGTCCCAAGACAACTTCAAAACACACATTTTGATGGTGTTGATGCAAAGGAAAAAGGACAAAACTATAAATATCCACACGACTACAAAAATCATTGGGTAAAACAGCAATATTTGCCGGATGATATTAAGGATAAAAAATATTACAAATTTGGTGACAACAAAAACGAACAAGCCGCCAAAGAATATTGGGATAAAATTAAAAAATAGTGGAGAATTGTATGGAAAAACGCAAGATTATCATAGATTGTGACCCAGGACATGATGATGCTGTTGCCATAATGATGGCTGGCTCGTATGAAGGTTTCGAGATACTTGGAATTACAGTTGAAGCCGGAAACCAAACAATCGAAAAAACTGGTCACAATACATTAAATTTAGTTCAGTATCTAGGCATCAATTGCCCAGTAGCATTAGGAAAAGGTATTCCACTAAAAAGGAAGCCAATGAACTGTGCTGAAATTCATGGAAAAACAGGTCTAGATGGGTTTACTTTCCCAGAGTTGACTATAGATTTTGATAAAAGGGACGCCGTTGAATTACTTTTTGACCTTTTGAAGGCTAATAAAAAGGTAACAATCGTTCCAACGGGACCACTAACAAACATTGCGAAGCTTCTATTAGAACACCCAGAAGTAAAAAAGAATATTTCTGAGATTGTTTTAATGGGCGGGTCTATGGGACACGGAAATGTTACCCCTGCAGCAGAGTTCAATATTGTGTGCGATCCAGAAGCGGCAGACATAGTTTTTAACTCAGGAATTAAGGTTAAAATGTTGGGTCTTGACGTAACAAGAAAAGTCCTAGTTTTGCCGGAAATAATCGAGAAAATGCAGGGAATTTCAAATAAAGTGTCAGATTTATTTGTCGCATTAATGAAGTTTTTTAACAAGACACAAAAGAAGATATTTGGATACGATGGAGGACCACTTCACGACCCTGCAACAATTGTAAGTTTGATTAATGAAGATGTTGTTAAATTCCAATATATGAATGTCGTTATTGATGTCACAGGCGGACCTTCGTATGGCCGCACTAACTGCGATCGTTTCAATTATTTGCATCAAAAACCAAATGCTTGGGTTGCAACTGACATCAACGTTGAGAAATATTGGGAAGAAATAGAAAAAGGATTAAGGAGATACAGCAAATGAAAACCATTTTTGTGTTAGGCTCTTTAAATACTGACCTCTCAATTACCACAAATCAGATTCCAACCGAGGGCCAAACGGTCGCAGGAAGCAATTTCAAAACAGGTTGTGGCGGCAAGGGTCTCAATCAAGCAATTGCTGCAGCAAAATTAGGTGCAAAAGTTAAGTTTTTAGGTGCTGTTGGCGACGATCTATTTGGAAGACAAATGCTTGACGCTCTAAAACACCAAAAAGTGGATGTAAAAAACGTTAAAATCCTTCCAAAAATTAGCAGTGGAATCGCAGTAATTTTATTAAACAACAATAATAACAGAATTGTGCTCGATTTAGGGGCAAATTTAGCCATTAGAAAGTCTGATGTTGATGCATTTCTAAAAGATGCGCAAGAAGGTGATATTTTTGTCGCCCAATTAGAGAACAATTTAGATGCAGTTTTCTACGGACTTGAAGTTGCTAAAAATAAGAAAATGATTACTGTTTTAAATCCAGCTCCCGCAAACAAAGAAATTGAAAAATCT
>JAKSUU010000197.1 GCA_024408695.1 Coriobacteriales bacterium
TTCTACTAAAGAATTTGGCTCTGGAGATATGTGGGTTTGCAATCATGTTAATCAAACAAAATGCAAAAAGTTTTTAGTTATCACAAAGGCTGATTTATCTAAAAAAGAGATAATAGACAAGCAAATTAATTCTGCATCTGCTTATGCGGACTTTGATGCAGTTTGTGTGCTTAGCTCAAAAAGCGGAGAGGGCCTTAAAGAGTTCATCACAAAGATACAATTAGAGTTACCGTTTGGTCCTGCTTGGTATGACAGGTCTTCAAAAACTGATCAAAGCCAAGAAGTCTTAATATGCGAGATTATTCGAGAAAAGGCATTATATAATACAAAAGATGAAGTCCCGCATAGCATTGGAGTTGCTTTAGATGACCTTGAATTTAAAGAAGATAAAAACACTTTTGTTATTGCGTGTACTCTTTATGTTGAGCGAGAGTCGCAAAAACCAATTTTAATTGGTAAAGGTGCGAGCATGATAAAACAAATAGGTAAAAGTGCCAGAAGCGATCTTCAAAAACTTCTTGGAGCTAAAGTTTATTTAGATTTGCAGGTTAAAGTACAAAAGAACTGGCGTCGTGATCTCAATAAAATTGAAAAGTTTGGTTATGGCTTTATAGCCTAACGTTTTACAGTTTGTTACAATTGTAAAAAATAGCAATGTCAAATCCACAAAACAAAAATATAATAATTCTTAAGAAGACAAAGCTTGGTGAAATGGACTTAATTTTAAGTATGCTTGATGATGAAGGTAATCAAATTAGGGGTGTAGCAAAGGCTGCTCGTAAACCTGGAAATAAACGTTATGGTGCGAAAATTGAACCTTTTACAATTGCAAGTGCTCAAATTTACAAAGGCAAAACACTTGATAATATTACGCAAATTAAAGCAATTGAAACTAATGCAAAACTACGCGATGACTATGTTAAAAGTGCATATTGCTATTTGGCTTGTGAGTTTGTAGATAAGGTTTCGAGCTTAACTAGCATTTCTACTACTAGCTTTGAAATGCTTTCTGCATATTTTTCTTTGATGCATGAGACTAATGATGATTCGGCGACCCTTCTAACTGCAGCTTTTATTTTAAAACTTTCTTCGATTTTAGGCTTTATGCCACTTTTAAAAGCTTGTTCAATATGTGGAAAAGAGTTTTCTTGCTTAGATGAACTAGACACTAAAGTTGCTTTATATTTTGATATCGTGGCAGGTGGATTAGTATGTCAACAATGCCACGATAAATGGGTAGATTTGCAAAATGAAAGCGATGACGAAAGATTAGCACGCCTGCGAATGTCAAATCCCGATACTCAAAACTTGCCAATTAAATATAATATGAAAACTATGAGCCAGTCATTTGCAAGCTGGATTAATTCTTTGATACATTCAACTTTTTCTCAGTTAGTTGAGTCTAGTTGCGATATTTCAAATAATTTATTGCATTTTTCCGTGATGTGGGCAAGTGAGCATTTTGGTATTAATTTAAAAAGTTATGTATATTTAAAAGAAATTATTCAATAGTTTTAAATATTTTTTATTAAATGTTCATTTTTCCGTTTGAATTAATATTATTATTAAATAACGCAAAACTTATGTTTTTATAATAAAATTTTACTTTCAAATATTTGCTGAAAAAGGATCAAAAATGAACATTAAAAAGATTGTAGTTTCGGTTGTTGTGGCTGCACTTTTAGCACTTGGTTGTGTTATGATTGTAGGCTGTGGCGAAAATCAAGCTAACAAAACAAAATTAATTGTTGGTTTTGACAAGGAATATCCACCATATGGTTATATGGGTAGCGATGGCCAATATACAGGCTTTGACCTTGACCTTGCTAAGGAAGTTTGCAATCGCAATGGCTGGGAATTTAAGGCAGAACCAGTAGATTGGGATGCAAAAGATTCTATGTTAGATGCTGGAACTATCACATGCATTTGGAATGGCTTTACATATGAAGGCCGTGAAGACCAATATCAATGGAGCGAGCCTTATATGAAAAATGCTCAGGTAGTCGTTACAAAAGCAGATAGTACAATTAATTCTTTAGCTGATTTGGCTGGTAAAGTTGTTATGACGCAAAAATCTTCTGCTGCAGAAGAGCTCCTAAAAGATGGAGGAGACAAGGCTGATCTTGGTAAAACATTTAAATCCTTAGAATCAGTTGGCGACTATAACTCTGCATTTATGCAATTAAAATCTGGCGCAGTTGATGCAATTGCTTGTGATTTATCCATTGCTGCTTATCAAATTTCTGCCGATAAATCTGCATATAAGCAACTAGAAGAAAACCTTAATTTTGAACG
>JAKSUU010000198.1 GCA_024408695.1 Coriobacteriales bacterium
TTCTGTGAAATATTTAATAGCATTTTGGCGTTTTTCGCCTATTGTCATACCACTATGACCTCCTGCTAAATCAGAAATTTTTATTGCCATTGTTTCTTTTTGGTTTGGAATTTCGCTTGCGAATTTTTTAGTACAAGAGTATTGCAAGCAACCTGCGGAACTCGTAATCATTTCTCCAACAGGACCGCCATCTATATTTATTAAGTAGTCGGCATCAAGCATATCGGCAGTAACCGACCTGGCTCCATCCATATCTGTTTCTTCGCCAACTGTAAAAAGCATGCGCAAAGGACCATGCTTCACCTTGTCATTTTTGCTAATTGCAAGCATGGTCATTATGCCTTCGCCATCATCCGCGCCAATGTTTGTTTCATAATTTTCGTTAAAAATTGCACCCTTTTGAGCATCGTAATAAAGTTCTGGCGTAAAGGTGTTTTTGTCTATGTTGTCGTCCTTTGTAGTTACAACCATGTCAAGATGCGACTGCAAAATAATTTTAGGAAGCTTTTCGCAGCCCTGACTTGCAGGAACGTCAAAGTAAACAACTCCATTTTCAAGCTGTGTATACTGGAAGCCTTGCATTTTTGCAAAGTCAACTATATAGTTTGACATTTGCATTTCGTTGCCAGATTGACGCGAAATACCAGAAATCTCAGTCATAAAAATGTCAATTGCGTCTTTGCTAAGATCGTTTGCGATGTCTTTGTATTCAGCAGAAATGTTCGCATTTTCTGCAACTGTATTGGGGAACTCGCCAGTAATTTGAGGAAGATCTTTTTGCCCGCAACCAGCAATGAAAATAAGAGTGCTCGCAAATATTATGGTTGTAGCAGAAGCAACTATGATTTTCGTAACGTTGGTTGATTTCATGATTCCACCTTTCTTTATAATGTCAAACAATTCATAACAACAGCAACCATGGTTTCTTTTTCTTTTGGATCTGATTCTGCAATCATAATTGTAAGAGCTGCTAAAGCATTGTTATCAATAAGCTTGTTGTTTGCTCTAAACAATATACCATTCTTATTCAAAAAATATAAAAATAATGTTGCTGCAATACGTTTGTTGCCATCTAAAAAACAATGGTCTTTAACAAGAAAGTAAAGTCAAAGCTTTATGATACTGCTCAATAATTTGTAAAATTTGACCTTTCTCTAATTTGTTTTGGCTACATTTAAGAATGTCTACGACTTTTCCGAGTTGCTCAAGGCGCTTATTGTTAAGGGCATACCCCTTCACAAGGTAGGAATTTAATATTTTTGTTGCCCATTTCCTGAACCTAATGCCTTTTTTAGAGTTAACCCTATATCCAACTGAGATAATCATGTCTAAATTATACAAAACAGCTGGTCGACCAATTTTTCCGGTATTTCCGGATAAATGTTCTGAGCTACTTTTATCTAATTCTTTGTCTTTGTAAATATTTGAAATGTGCTCACTTATTGTTCTTGTATCCCTCTCAAAAAGATCAGCCATTTGTTTTTGTGAAAGCCACATCTCGTTATCTTCAAGAACAACATCAATTTTTAAATTTCCATTTGTGTCATTGTAGATAATAATTTCACTTTCATTATTCACGATTTCTCCTTCATTTATACTGCTTTATTCTGAATAAGAACTTTGTTGTGCAAAAACTTTATATCGGTATTGGAGCGGGTGACGGGGTTCGAACCCGCGAAATGCCAGCTTGGGAAGCTGGTGCCTTACCACTTGGCTACACCCGCATGTATGATTTTGCAATTTTGCTTAGCGCAATTTTGCATGCTCAGTGCTAAATCTGCTTTACCCAATTTCGCAAGCTCACTGTGCGAAAATCGCATCTTACAATTACATACTTAAACAGTAAAACTCGCAAAATCAACAAATTAATTTTACAACAAAGTTTCTATTGTTGCAATTTTTGCACAAATACAAAATAGCTTTGCTGCAAGCTCCAATTCTTCAATAGGAGGATAAGTGGGACAAATGCGCAAGGCATTGTCATAAGGATCTTTTCCGTAAGGCCAAACGCTACCAGCTCCAGTGAGCACCATTCCTGCATTTTTTGCAAGCTTAACTATGCGTTTTGCGCTTCCTTTTGCACCTTCAAAATAAATAAAGTATCCGCCTTTTGGATGTGCCCATTTAATTTCGCACTTGTATTCGGCGAGTTCATCATCCATTGTTTGCAATACGCATTCAAACTTTGGGCGGATAATTTCTGCATGTTTTTTCATGTGTTCAAGTGTGCCAGCTTTGTCTTTCAAAAACTTGGCATGACGCAAGTGGTTAATCTTGTCATAACCAATAATTTG
>JAKSUU010000199.1 GCA_024408695.1 Coriobacteriales bacterium
AATCACTGCAATTGTAGTCTTGCTTACAGTTGCTTTTTGGGCAACTCAAAGCTTACACGGCATCGAAGCTCACGTTGTCGCGCTGGTCGGGATGGTCGTTTTAGGCTGCTTTGGCGTGCTCGACAAAGTTGTTATTACAAAACATATCAACTGGTCATCGCTTATATTTTTAGGCTTTACATTTTCTATTGCCGATGTATTTTCTAAAGCAGGAGTAAACGATCTCATCTCAAATTTGTGCGGGCCAGTGTTTGAAACGCTTGCGCAAAATCCATATCTTTTTATCATTGGCATTGGCGTAGTAACTTATTTTTTGCGCTTTGTTATAGTGTCCGAAATCGCTTATGTAAACATTGTGCTCCCAATAATTTTGCCACTTGCAGTGCTTAGTTCTATTAACCCCTGGGTTGTCGGCGTTTGTATTTATACTATGCTCTCTCCCTTCTTTTTGGCATATCAAAATCCTGTGTATATCATTTGCGATTCATATACAAATGGCAATATGACCACGCAAACGCGTGCGGCCCTCATGAGTTTTATTTATATTTTCATTAATATTATTGCGCTGGTTATTGCAACATTTTTCTGGCAAATGTTTGGATTTTTTGGATAACAGAACAAATCGTATAAAATATTTCTTAGTTTAAAAAGGAAAAATTTTCATCAAAAGATGCACTAAATTTAACCAAATATAGCAAAGGAGCTATTATGAAGAAAAAAATTACTAGCATTATTGTGAGCATTGCACTTGCATTTTGCTTGCTACCAGGCACGGCTCTACTTTCTGCCTGCTCATCGGGCGAATCTAACAATAATTCTTCAACAGCTTTTAACAAGCAGCTAAATAAAGAAAAAAGCGCATTCGAAATCACAGCAGCGCACAGAGAAGCTGCAAAAAATAATTCAGATGGCAAACCCGTGCTTGATGCTGGCAGAGGCAATCCAAATTGGATAAACACACAGGCGCGTTACGCATTTACAAGGTTCAGTGATTTTGCTGTGTCTGAAAGCGAAAGAAACTGGAAAGACGGCGATATGGCAGGTCAGGCAGAACTCGATGGAATTGGGGAACGCTTTTCGGCCGCAATGAACTCAAACGACGCGACCGATGCATTCCTAATCAAAGCCATCAACTACTGTACAAATACGCTTGGCCTGAACAAAGACGCTTTAATAAAAGAGCTGGTAGATGCATGTGTGGGCGACTACTATCCAAGCCCTAGTAGGTGCTTAGAAAATACGGAGAAAATTCTTAATGCGTATTTACAATCCACGCTTTATGCTGGCGAAAATCTCGCAGATCAAACTCAGGTATTTCCTACGGAAGGCGGATCTGCTGCAATTTGCTATATATTTGAATCACTAACTCACAATAAGGTTCTAAATCCAGAAGATAAAATTGCAATTGCGACACCAATTTTTACTCCCTACCTTGAAATTCCTAACGTTAATGCATATGATTTGTTTGCAATTGACGTATCAACAAGCGCAGAGGACAATTGGGATATCAACGATGAAAATCTTAAAAAACTCGAAGACCCTGCCGTAAAAGCTTTCTTTTTGGTTAATCCTTCGAACCCCGCATCGCACGCGCTTTCTAGTGATACGCTTGCTAAACTTAAAGAAGTGGTAAAGAAAAATCCCAATCTCATAATTATTACCGACGATGTGTACGGCACTTTTGTCAATGATTTTCAAACGGTTTATAGTGTAGTTCCAGCAAACACCCTGCTAGTCTATTCTTTTTCTAAGCTTTATGGTGTAACTGGTTGGCGTGTTGGGCTAATTGCCATGAACAAAGACAATGTTGTTGATAAAATGATAGCTGGTCTTTCGCGAACAGACAAGGACTACTTACATGACGAATACATTTCGGTTACAGAAGAGCCTGAAAAATTATCGTTTGTAGAGCGCATGGTTGCAGACAGCAGGTCGATTGGGCTTTATCACACTAGTGGCTTAAGCACTCCTCAGCAGGCTTTTATGGACTTTTTGGCGTTGACGCACTTAGTATGTGAATCTAATGATCCATACATTGACCTTGCAAATAGCGTTGTGAATGAGAGATATGTTGCTTTTATGACAGCGCTTGGTTTGGAGGCGGACGAAGACGAGCTCGATTCGCAATATTATGCCTTGCTTGATGTTAACAAAATTGTTACAAACTTATATGGTGAAGATTTTGTAAATTGGTTAAATGACAATAAAAGCGATTTGGATA
>JAKSUU010000002.1 GCA_024408695.1 Coriobacteriales bacterium
GCGATAGCGCTCGCAATCCTAGATGTTTCGTATGAAAAAGTGCTCAAGTATATTAGGGAAAATTCAAGTCCTAAGGCAGAAAAGCCCACAGGTCATATTCCATTTACACCACGCTCTAAACGAATCTTAGAGGCGTCATTGCGTGAAACATTTATGCTTCAACAAAGTTATATCTCTACAGAACATTTGTTATTAGGTATAGTTCGTGAAGGCAAGGGTTTAGCTATGAAAGCTTTGCTTGATTGCGAAGCAACAGAACAAAAGGTAAGAGATACAGTAAACGAGCTGTTAGAAGAATCCGGCCACGCACCGCGTCCAGCAGAATTTAGAGAGCAACCTAATCCATATTTAAACGATTTTCCTGGTGCACAAAAAAGAACAAAAAAAGATTCTGCATTATATGAATTTACAACCGATCTTACTCAGTTAGCAAGAGAAGGCAAGTTAGATCCTGTTATTGGTCGCGACCGCGAAAACGAACGCGTTTTACAGATTCTTTGTCGTCGCTCAAAAAATAACCCAGTTTTGCTCGGTGCTCCTGGCGTCGGCAAAACTGCTGTTGTTGAAGGCTTGGCACAAATGATTGTTAAAGGGCAGGTGCCTTACCCTTTACGCGATGTAAAATTATTAACTCTTGATGTTTCAAGCGCTGTTGCAGGCTCTAAGTTTAGAGGTGAATTCGAAGAGCGTCTAAAAGACATTATTGATGAGGTTGAAAAAAGCGGAAACATTATTTTATTCATTGATGAGATTCATACACTTGTAGGTGCTGGTAAAGCAGAAGGCTCACTAGATGGTGCTGCTATTTTTAAAGCTCCTCTTGCTCGCGGGTCAATTCAAGTAATTGGTGCTACAACTACAGAGGAATATAACAAATATTTTGAAAAAGACTCTGCTTTAAGCAGGCGCTTTCAAAAAGTTATGATAGAAGAGCCAAGTTACGAAAAATCTATTGACATTATTAAAGGTCTAAAAAAGAATTATGAAGATTATCATAAGGTTCATTATACAGATGATGCTATAGAAAGTGCAGTTTCGCTTTCTACACGCTATATTACAGACCGTGCTTTACCAGATAAAGCAATAGATCTATTAGACGAAGCTGGCTCTCGTATGAATATTAAAAACCATACTGTCCCGCCAGACCTTGCCGAAATTGCTAATAAAATTAAAAAGATTAGCGATAAAAAGGCCGAGGCCGTGCGCAATCAGAATTTTTATGATGCTGCTAGCTTAAAGGAACAAGAACGAAAACTAATCGAAGAGCGAACGCAGCTCGAACATAAATTAAAAGAAGAGACTGCTTTAAATGTATCTACAGTTGATAAATATAGCATTGCAGATGTCGTAAGCGTTGCAACTGGCATTCCGCTTTCTTCTCTTACCGAAACTGAATCTAGCAAGCTTTTGCGTATGGAAGATGCAATACATGAAAGAGTTATTGGTCAAGACGAAGCGGTAACTGCAGTTTGTAAAGCAATACGCAGAAGTCGTGCAGGTCTTAAAGATCCAAATAGACCCATGGGTTCTTTTGTTTTTATGGGCCCAAGCGGTGTTGGCAAAACTGAGCTTTGTAAGGCATTGGCAGAGTTTTTGTTTGATTCTCAAGATGCACTTGTAAGTTTTGATATGAGCGAGTATATGGAAGAAGCATCTGTTTCTAAACTTATTGGTTCTCCTCCTGGTTATGTTGGCTACGACGAAGGTGGTCAACTTACTAAAATAATTAAAGAAAAGCCATACAGTGTTGTATTGTTTGATGAAATAGAAAAGGCACACCCCGACATATTCAACATCATGCTTCAAGTTCTAGAAGAAGGTCGACTTACCGATGCCCAGGGCAGAACTGTCGATTTCAGAAATACAATTATTATTATGACAAGCAATGTTGGTGCGCGCGACATCAGCAAAGAAAATGTAATTGGTTTTAATGATACAAGCGGACTAAGTGATAAAGACATTGAATTGGCAGTAATGTCTGAACTTAAAAAGTTGTTTAGACCAGAATTTCTTAATCGTTTGGACGATACCATTGTCTTTAAAACTCTTACTAAAGATGACATTTACCAAATAGTTGATTTAATGATTGATGACGTTCGCCAGCGTCTTATTCAACTCGGAATGAGTATTGAAATTACAGATGACGTTCGTAAAAAGATTGCAGACGAAGGTACCGATAACACTTTTGGTGCTCGTCCTTTGCGTCGTTTAATTCAAAATTTGATTGAAGATAAAATAAGTGAAGAGATGCTTGCCGGCAAATATGGTCAGGGTGATATTATTAAGGTAAGTCTTAAAAAAGACGGTAGTTTGTCTTTTAGAAAAACTAAGGGAAAAATCCCAGAACCTAAAAAACACTCAAGCATGGTTGATGACGACTATGAACGTCTAATTTTTGGTTTGCCAACAATAGAAACAAGTGTTGAAGATGATGCTGCAATCGAAGCTGCCCTTGCAGGTGGATTATTAGATAAAGGCAAAGATGATAAGATCAATAAAATAGACGATTCAGATAATAATAATTAGGCTTACTGAATTTTTTATTGTTACATATAAATTTGATACTAAAATATTTAATGGTTAAAATTTGGTAAAAATATGGCAGATTCATCAATCACATCTTTTGAAAGCACTACTTATCATTTTTCGGAGTTTACTACTATAGGCGATGCTCAAGACTTTCTAACGCCCCAAAAGGAATATGCTTCTAGTGGAAAACTTGCAAAAAAGCCTTGTTGTTGTGCTGTTATTTTAGCTGGAGGCCGAGGTACGCGTTTTAAACAAGAAGGTGGCAAATTACTTTTTCCTATTCTTGATAAACCTTTGCTTACCTGGTCTTTACAAATCTTTGATGCAACACCAGAGGTGGGTGAAATTATTGTTGTATGTCCGGAAGATAGCATTGATTTATTTAAGAAATTTGCCATTGAGCCCTATCCTTTTATTACGCCCATTAGTTTTGCGCATGCTGGTAGCATTAGACAGGAAAGTGCAATGAATGGTGTTAATAAAGTTCCTCTAGATTATGAATTTATTGCCATTCATGATGGTGCACGCCCTCTGGTTGCACCAAGCATGGTTACCCATCTTATTAATTTGCTAAAAGGGGACATAGATGCAGAAGGCGCTGTTTTAGGCCACGAAGCAATTGATACCATTAAGGTTGTAGAAGATAAAAAAATTACTGGAACCCCAGATAGAAATCTTTTTTGGGTTGCCCAAACTCCACAAATTTTTAGAGCAGATATTTGCAGACGAGCTTATTCAACTGCCATGGAAGAAGGTTTTGTTGGCACAGACGACTCTTCTTTGGTTGAGCGTTTGGGGGCTCGTGTAATTATGGAAAGTGGCCCACGTGACAATATAAAACTCACCGTTCCAGAAGATGCTGCCACGGTAATTGCTGCTTTAAAAGCTCGCCTAGAAAATAGTCTTTTTGATGATGATATTTTTAAGGAATAATTTTGAATGTTAAAACTGGTATAGGAATTGATGTTCATGCGTTCGCTACCAATCGAAAGCTAATTTTAGCAGGGGTTGATATTCCTTTTGAGCTCGGTTTAGATGGTCATTCAGATGCCGATGTTGTAGCACATGCAATAATGGATGCATTACTCGGTGCAGCGCGTTTAGCTGACATAGGCGAGTTGTTTCCAGATACAGACGATAAGTTTAAAAACGCAAATTCTTTGCTTCTGCTAGCCCAGGTAGGTCAACTTATTAAAAATCAAAATTATTTGATTGAAGATATTGACTGTGTAATAGCAGCGCAGAGTCCAAAAATTTATCCTTATAAGGAACAAATGCGAAAAAATATTGCTACTGCTTTGAATATTAATATAGATCAAGTTGGTCTTAAGGCAACCACAACTGAAGGTCTTGGTTTTGTTGGGCAAAAGCAGGGTATTGCTGCTTTTGCTACTTGTCTTTTGAGCGGTAGCAACATTCAAAAGCCTTGTTAATGCTCATTTTTTCTAATCTTATATAATAATAATTGGTTTTTTAGCTACTATTTTAGTTAATGGAGATAAAATGCAAACCTCAATCATGATTTACGATTCAAAAAGTCATCAAAAAGTAGATTTGCCTTGTTCTGGTGAAAAAGGCGATGAAGTTAAAATCTATGCATGTGGTCCAACGGTTTATAATCATATTCATATTGGGAATGCTCGTACGTTTTTAACTTTTGATGTTATTCGCAAATGGTTAAGTTACTGCGGTTATAAGGTCACTTTTGTTCAAAATATCACTGATGTAGACGATAAAATTATTAATCGTAGCATAGAAGAAGGCAAAACTCCAGCAGAAATTGCAAAAATTTATACCAAACACTTTATAGATGCCATGGACAAATTTGGTATTGATCCCCCGGACATTCGTCCAAAAGCTACAGAAGAAATTTCTTCTATGATTAATTTAATCAAAAAACTAATTGATTCAGGTCACGCCTATGTTGTTGATGGTGATGTATATTTTGAGGTTCGCACCGATGCAGAATACGGCAAACTTTCGGGGCGCAATATTGATGATTTGCAAAGTGGTGCACGTGTTGAGGTAGATTCTCGCAAGCGAGATCCTTTAGATTTTGCTCTTTGGAAGGCTGCTAAACTAGGTGAGCCTTCCTGGGATAGTCCCTGGGGACAAGGACGTCCTGGGTGGCATATAGAATGTAGTGCCATGAGTGAAAAATATTTGGGCCTGCCAATTGATATTCACGGTGGTGGAAGCGATCTTATCTTTCCGCATCACGAAAACGAATTAGCTCAAAGTGAATGTGGCTTTGGATGCCAGTTTGCGAAAGCTTGGGTTCATTCTGGTATGTTGAATATCAACGAAGAAAAAATGAGCAAATCACTAGGAAACTTTTTGCTATTAAAAGATGTTTTAGAAAGTTGCGATCCCGTAGCCTTGCGTTTGCTTATGCTTCAAACGCACTATAGATCGCCACTTGATTTTAGTGACTCGCGACTCGACGAAGCAAAATCTTCTTTAGATAGAGTTAAATCTGCCTTGTCAAATCTCAAGTGGGCAGTTGATAACTTTGATGAGCTAGATAAAGTCAATCAAGACAGCGTGGCACTTAATGAATCTGCTCATAAATTAGAAGACGAAGATGCTAAGAATTTGATTGCTGCCTGCGATGCTTTTAATATTGCGTTTATCGAAAACATGAACAACGATTTTAACACTGCAGGGGCGCTCGGAGAACTCTTTTCTTTTATTAACATTTGTAACCAAATGCTTGAAAAAACTAAGGTCCAAAGCTTGCAAACAATTACAGCTATCATTTATGCTCAAAATAAAATTGTTGAGCTTTTAGCATCGCTTGGAATAGTTATTGAATTAGGATCTTCAGACGATGATTTACCTGGTGAACTTTTAGACATAGCAAAATCTTTGGGTGTTTATGAGGGCGATAATTTAGCTGATGCATGTGAGTGTATTTTAAAAGCTCGTGCAAATGCTCGTGTTAATAAAGACTGGGATTTAAGTGATAAAATAAGGGACGAATTGCAAACCCTTGGCTTAATAATTGAAGATACTGCTCAGGGTGCTCGAGTTAAACTTGCATAAATTTTTCACCGTTAAGGAGTTTATATGATAGATAGATATTCAACCGATCAAATTAGCGAAATATTTTCTTTGCAAAATCAATTTGATATTTGGTTAGATGTTGAACTTTTAGCACTTGAAGCGCATTATAAATATGGTGATATTGACATCAAGAAAAAAGAGCTCGATGCAATTTGCAAATATGCAAGCTTTAGCTTAAAAGAAATTGCTATAGAAGAAAATAAATGTCATCACGATTTAATTGCTTTTTTAAAGGTGGTTTCTAAATACATAGATAAAGGTTCAAAGAGTTTTAAACTGTCGCCATCCCGATGGCTTCATTATGGTTTAACGAGCAATGATGTTAAAGATACAGGTCTTAGCATACAAATTGTTAGAGCAATTGATTGTGTTAAAAATGATACAAAAAAATTGCAAACAATTTGTTTAAAAAAGGCAAAACAATACAAAGATACATTATGTGTTGGACGCACACATGGTATTTATGCTGAACCATATATTTTTGGATTAAAGTTTGCTAACTGGTTTTTTGCACTTGAAAGATGCATTGAAAGATTAGATTTTGCTCGCCAGCAAATTGCCGTGGGCTCAATTAGTGGAGCTGTTGGTTCTTATTCTAGCCTTGACCCACGCATAGAAGCATATGTTTGCAAAAAGTTAAAATTAGGTGTAGACCCAGTATCTACTCAGGTAATAGCTCGTGATAGGCATGCTCAGGTTTTAGCAACTCTTGCTACTTGTAGCGCTACCTTAGAAAATATCGCAACTCAAATTAGGCTTATGCAACAAAGTGATTGCTTAGAAATTGAAGAACCTTTTGCAAAAGGTCAAAAAGGGTCTTCTGCTATGCCGCACAAACGCAATCCAATTGTATGCGAGCGCATTTGTGGTTTAAGTCGAGTTGTGCGTGCAAACGCGCAAGTTGGTTTTGACAGTGTGACTCTTTGGTACGAGCGCGACATAAGCCATTCAAGTTGTGAGCGCACTGCCTTGGTTGACAGCTTTCAAGCTTATGATTATTGTCTGCAAAAGCTTACAAGTGTTTTGAGTGGTATAAAGGTTTACAAAGAAAAAATGATTCATAATCTTAATAGATCTCGCGGATTAATTTATAGTAGCAAGGCTATAAATGTTTTAATTGATGCAGGGTTAGGTCGTCAAATTGCTTATGATATTGTTCAAGAAAACGCAATGAAAGTTTGGAACGAAATTCAAAAAGGTAAAGAAGGCACATGCCTTTTAGAAAAACTTGTGAGCGATCCTCGTTGTACTGTTGATAAAACACAGCTGCAAAAAGCTTTTGATTATCAACAGTTTTTACAGTCGGTCGATAAAATTTTTTCAAGATTAAAGTAAAAAGTAGGTTTAAGGAGGACAAATGAGCGAACACAAATATTTTTGCGAGGGAACATGTTCTCGTGGCATAGAATTTGAAATTGACGAAGATGGCAAATTACGCAATGTTGAATTTATTGGCGGTTGTAACGGCAATGCTAATGGAATTTGTCGTTTGGTAGAAGGTCAGGATGCAAAATCTATTGCCCAAACATTAAAGGGCACCACTTGTGGTTTTAAGGAAACTTCTTGTCCGGATCAATTAAGTCGCGCTATAGAAGAGGCCATTCGATAGTGAATTTTAGATTTCATTATGACAAAAAAAGGCATCACAAGAAGAGAATTATTTAGTGGTATTCCAAAAGTTGCTGGTCTTGGAGCTGTTGGTGCTGCAATTGCTACTTCAACTGTCGCTGCTATAAGTCTTAGTGGTTGCGGGGAAGAGGACAACTCAAAGGCTCCTGATTCTTTAAAACTTTTAGAAGATGATGTTATTACCCTTGATGCATTTGCAGAAATAAAGGATATAAAAGGTCTTTATAAAGAATCAAAAGTATGCACAATTAATTCTAGTGCAATTCCACAAAGCTCTGATGGTATAGGGGCATGCGCGGTGTGTGTCAATTCGAATTTAAAATATGCCACAAATATTACATTGATTAATTTGGCCACTGGCAAATCAAAAGTTGCCTTAAAGGCGGCAGTAAGCTCAAAAGACAACTATGAAATTCTTGACGCAAAATGTTCCGCTACATTTATGGCCTGGGTAGAAAGTGAATTTTCTTCTGGAAAATGGCGTGTATATGGTTGTAGTGTAGACATCGATAATTTCACCATAGGAACACCAAGTGTAATTGAAGAAGATGATGAAAATTATGACCCACCAGAGATTGCGGTTGTCGAATCAAGAGTGTATTGGATAAGACAACCTAGTGAAGGCGGAAATGCTACTACCGAAGATTCAGTTTTGAATTCTGCAAGTATAAATATGATGTCGGCTCAGGCAGTGCTTACTTCAAAGGGTCGTTTTAATGCAGGTTTAAGTATTTCTGGAAAATATGTATGTGCCATGCCAAGACATGATACTACGAGTGGCGTTTATTATGTCATGACAGCTATTGTTGATGGTCAAAAGGTGCAAGAGCAGTGTCTTCCAAAATCATACAAGCCTATATTTGCAACCTTTATTGATGGTCGCTTTGCTTTTGGAATAGATGCTAACTATAACTACGGTTTAGGTACAGATAACATTGGAACTTATTATCCCATTTCAGATAAGCAGTATTTACGTTTAATACGTAGTCCTTATACTGCGCCAGGAATGTGTAAGGGTTGGTTTTTTTCAAAAAGTGGGTCGCGCACTGTTTTTGTGGATATTAAGAACAAAAAATATTTTACTATTCCGGCGCCTGGAGGATGTGAAGACCAAGGTGATTATTCTTTACAGCTTGGAGATGTGAGCGACATTT
Source organism: Coriobacteriales bacterium (assembly GCA_024408695.1). Classification (GTDB taxonomy): domain Bacteria; phylum Actinomycetota; class Coriobacteriia; order Coriobacteriales; family QAMH01; genus JAKSUU01. Next base: position 8,379 of record JAKSUU010000002.1, read on the forward strand.
ATAATTATTCAACAACACCTATTGAAGATGAAAATCGTAATATTTTAAATAGGGTTGTAAATATTCGAAGATTTATTTTAAATCCCGTTTAAATTAAAAAAAGACCCTGCATAAGCAGGGCCTAAATTTTTCTTTATTTATCGTAGATTAGATTGATAATGCACCATTAGGACATGCATCTACGCAAACGCCACAGTCTAAGCATACATCTTCGTCTACTTCGACACAATCTTCACCAATTGAGAGTGCTTCAGCTGGACATTCGTCTACGCATGTTCCACAACTGTTGCATAATTCTTCATTGATTTCTACTGCCATTTTCCCTCCTTCAATGTTACCTAATGTTTACACTATACACATATTATAATATTTTTAAAATCTATTTTAGATTATTGGAATTTTTATTGTAAAAGTTGTTAAATTATCTAAAGATGTAACATTTATTGTTCCTTTATGTATTTTTACGCATTCTTTAACTATTGATAAGCCCAGGCCAAAACTAAAACTATTAACACCTTTGCTCTTTATTGTGTTATCAGAATCTAGATTCATGTTTAATTGTGAGCGCGACTTATCTATTTTATAAAATCTATCAAAAATGTGTTCTAAATCTTGTTGAGCAATCGTATCGCCAGTGTTTGCAATGCTTAACTGCGTGTGCCCTTTTATCTTTTCTAAATATACAAAAATTGTTGTATTAGGATAGGCATATTTGCAAGCGTTTTCTAAAAGTGTTGATACCATAGTAGAAATTCTGGATTCTATGCCTTTAATTTGAATATTGCTTGCTATATTTGATTCAATTAATAAATTGTTTTCAAAGGCTACAGCATCGTATTGCAAAGTAATCATATTGCATATTTTTGAAAAATCTATTATTTGCATTTGACTTTCAAAATCAACTCCTGCATCATTTTGTGCTAAAGTGAGCATTTCTTGCGTTAAATTTTGCATTTTATGAGCTTGATCAGATATGCTTTTTATCCACTTTTCTTCTTGTGCAATTGTGTTATTAGAATTTTCTTTTAATATAGAAGTGTTTGCTAAAATGACAGTTAGCGGTGTTTTGAGTTCGTGAGATGCATCTGCAATAAACTGTTGTTGTTGCTTTAAAGATTTTTCGATTGGCTTTACAATTCGCTTTGAAATTTGCCAAACAATAAATAAAAGAATTAACATTAAAAGAAGCCAAGCAATACAGCAAATAACAATTTGTCTATACATCTCTATATCAAAATAAGTTGTGTCTGCAAATGCAATATTAAAGACGTCTAAATTTGGCGATTTGCAAAATTTAAGTTTGTAATAAGCAATGTAGCCTTTGTCTGTGTTTGACTTTAAAGCTTCATCTACAACAATTTTTAATATTTCTTCATTTATAGATGCTGTGCTATTTGGTTTTATTCTTATTATTGAGTTAGGATAAACCTCAACAACGCAAATAGGTATTCCTATTATTTGATTGTCAAATTGACCCATGCCTAAATTGGGCACATAGTTTTCGTTTCTTCCAGCACTCTTTACCAGGGCATCATCTATTTGGCTGTCGTAGTTTTGTTTATTGATGGTAAGAATAGCTACAATAGTAACAAGGCTAATTATTCCAATTATTAGCATTGTTGCTACAATGAATCTTATTTGAAATTTTTTAATCATTGTATTCGAGTTTGTATCCAACTTTTCTTTGTGTGCTAATTGAAACTTTTGAATTTAAAAATTTTAATTTTTTTCTTATAAAACTTATATAGGCTTCAACATTGTTTTCTTCGACCTCAGAATCTAAGCCCCATATTTTTGTTATTAAAGTAGACTTTGAACTAATCGTGTTTTTGTTTTTCATAAGGTATTCTAGTACTTCTGCTTCCCTATAACTTAGTTTTACATTTGTGTTTTTGCAAGTCAAGTTGTAATTTGAAAGATCTAGCTTAATGTCTCCAAACGAAATTTGGTCTATGATTACTTCTCCGGAGCGTCTAGTAAGCGCATGTAGGCGAGCTATGAGCTCGGCTGGCTGAAAAGGCTTGGTCATGTAGTCATCTGCGCCGGCTTCTAATCCAAATACTTTATCTTCAAGATTGCTTTTTGCCGTAAGCATAATTATAGGCGTTTTAATTCCAGCCGCTCTAGCATCTTTAACTATTTGTATGCCATCTTTTTTTGGGAGCATAATGTCACAAATAAAAGCATCATAATCTGAGTGCTCTAAATAGTTGCTTGCGCTTTCACCATCGTGCACAACATCAACCTTAAAATCTTTTTTTTCTAAAATTTCTGCAAGTGCTTCGGCAAGTTGAACTTCATCTTCTGCAAGTAAAATGTTCATGTTTATCCTAAACTTAAAACTTAAATTTAAGTATAGCAATTATTGCTTAAACAATTCTGAAAAAATATTAACAAAGAGCTTGCTTCTATAGCTTTTTTGCTTATTTTTATACACTGATTTATTATGGTGCATAATAGTAATATACGATTAAGGCGTTTTATATGTCAAGAATATCACGTAGAAGAGACAAAATAAATCGCGCACAAAAGCGTTCGCGTAGGTCGCTTACGGTTTTTGTGGGTCTTGGTTTTTGTTTTTTTGCCTTAATATTTTCCATTGTTTTTACCTTAGGTTCTTGGATTCAAGATCTTCCTAATTATAAAGATATAGACTTGTATGCAAAATCGGGGTATTCTACGATTTATGCATCAGACAGAGAAACAAAAATTGCAAAAATCGTTTTACAAAATCGCATAGAAACTTCACAGGACCAAGTTAGCGATTATGTATTAAAGGGGATTGTTGCAACTGAAGATGAACGTTTTTATCAACATAATGGCGTAGATTTACAAGGAATTTTTAGGGCTTTACTCGTTAATATTTCAAATTCGGGTGTAAGTGAAGGTGCATCAACAATTACCCAGCAACTTGTTAGAAATACTGTAATGCTTGATGAGATGAATGAGATTTCTTTAAAGCGTAAAGTTCGTGAAATCTATTTAGCTTTGCAAGTAGAAAAGCTTTATACAAAGGATGAAATCTTAATGATGTATTTAAACGTCATTAATTTTGGTGACAGTGCATATGGCATAGAAGCTGCTTCGCGAAACTACTTTGGGGTCAATGCTTCTGAGCTTACCTTGCCACAAGCCGCCATGCTGGTTGGCATTCCGCAGGCTCCAACAAAAAACAATCCACGAAATAATTATGATAGTGCGCTTGCGCGCTATCGAGTTGTACTGAAAAGAATGTTAAATGCCAATATTATTACAAAACAGCAATATGAAGAGGCACTTGCTAATCCGCCCGAAATTGTAGATAAACACTCTTACACAGAAGATGACGATGTCGATAATTTGGCGCCATATTTTGTTGATTATGTAAAGACCTTGCTAGCATCTGGTGTTTATAATATTTCTGAATTGTCTCAAGGTGGCCTTGAAATAATTACCACTCTCGATGTCAATGCTCAAGAATATGCTAATAAAGCTGTACGAGAGGGTGTAAGAAATTATGGAAACGATTTAGATGGTTCTTTAGTTACGGTAGATGTTGGCAGTGGAGATGTGATTGCCATGGTTGGTGGTACAGACTACGAAAAAGATCAATTTAATTTGGCGACACAAATGCAAAGACAAGCAGGCTCTTCTTTTAAAACCTTTGCCTTGCTTGCCGCTTTAAAGTTAAAAGTTAATCCAGAAACTTACATTGATTCGTCTTCACCAGCTCAGATTACCCCGACTTGGACCGTAAAGAATTCAGAAGGCTCTGGGTATGGCGATATCACCTTAAAGAGCGCAACAACAAGTTCGGTTAATACTGTTTTTGCCCGCTTAACTCATGGCATAGGAGCTCAAAGTGTTGTTGATACTGCCAACGAAGGTGGGATAAAAACTGAGCTTGAACCATTTGAGTCTATTTGCTTGGGTGCTCAAGGTGTAAACACCCTAGAAATGGCCAGTGCCTATGCAACTATTGCTTCTGGTGGTATTTATTATGAACCAAATGCTATTACAGAGATAACAGATGTTCGCGGAAACAATGTTTATACTTGTCCCAAACCAGAAGGAACTCGTGTTTTAGATGAAGCCGTTGCTGTTGAAGCCACAGAAATATTGAAAACAGTTGTTTCAAGCGGAACCGGAACAGGAGCTAATTTAGGATACAATAAACCTGTTGCCGGAAAGACTGGTACATCTGAAGAAGGTCGTGATTTGTGGTTTTGTGGTTTTACACCGCATTATGCAACTGCAATATGGGCAGGTCATCGTGAGGAAAAACCAACTAGTTTATTTGGAGGCACTGTTTGTGCTCCAATTTGGCGTCGTTATATGACCAGTCTTTTAGATGGAAGAGAAATTGGTGAGTTTGTTACAACCAATCAAACCATTGCCTATGACCCAACGTGGAAGTTTGAAAGTAGCGGTTATCAGGGAGGCACATCAAAATCATATGATAATCAAGATAACACGGAAGAGGAAAGTACCAAAGATGCGCAAGAACAACAAGGCCAGGGCGTTGATGAAGGTAAAGGAACTGGTGGCGGCACTGGTGGTGGTACTGGTGGCGGCACTGGTGGTGGTACTGGTGGCGGCACAGGCGATGGCACAGGCGATGGCACAGGCGATGGCACAGGATAGCACTTACAGTTATTTTTAAAATTTGTCCCCTTAGTTCAACTGGATAGATCGCATGTCTCCGGAACATGAGGTTACGGGTTCGAGTCCCGTAGGGGACACCATTCACTAAAAGTTTATAGTGATCTATTAATCTTCAAAAATATTTCGATCGTTGTATGTAACAGTTTAAGCTAGTTATTATTCACTTTTATGTGCTATTTTTGAATATTTTGCAATAAATTGCTAAAATATATAGTTTAAGTTATTAATATAGGAGTAATATGTCTTTGTACACACCGGAATATAAAGTCACGGGAAAAGAAGTGGCTGTGTTCAAAACCAATAAGGGAACAATTAAAGTTCAGTTGCATGGTGACGATGCACCTATTCATGTTGCAAATTTTGTTGAACTTGCAACATCTGGTTTTTATGATGGCATCAAGTTTCATCGTCATGAGCCTAATTTTGTTATTCAGGGAGGTTGTCCTCATACTCGCGAAATGTCTCAAGAAGATGTTGCTGCAGGTAAACGTGGTGCAACTGGTCAACCAGGAACCGGTAATCCTGGTTATCAAATTAAAGAAGAGTTTTCAACCAATCCCCATAACAAGCATTTAGATGGGACTTTAGCCATGGCGCGTTCAATGGATCCAGATTCTGCAGGGTCACAATTTTATTTTTGTCTTGGTCCACAACCATTTTTAGATGATGGTTATACAGTTTTTGGCGATACTATTGAAGGTTTAGATATTGTTCATAAGCTAGAACGTGGTGATGTTATAGAAAGCGTAACTATCGCTTAATTTTACTTGTACTTTTGAGAAAAAGGAATACATGTGAATAAAGAGTTATTTAAACAGGCAAGAAAAGATTATTCAAATGGAAATTACGTTGCAGCCCTTGATGGCTTTATTGCCTGTTCTCAAGAACTAGACGGCCTTTCAAATTCAGATTTATGCATGTTTTATCATTTGCTAGGTAATTGTTATATTAAAAATGGCAAGGCTAAACATGCATCTAAATCTTATCAAAAGGCTCTAACCTTTGATCCTGGTTCGCGTCGTAGCCCTTTGTGTGTAAATCTTGGCACCGCTTTACTTTCAACTCAAGATTACAATGGAGCTATCGAAGCATTTCAAATGGCTTTAGAAGATGAAGAATATGCTTCAGCTTATAAGGCTTATTCTGGTATAGGAACTGCCCAATTAAAGCTTCATAATATGTTAGAGGCAGGTGAAGCTTTTAGAGAAGCTGCAGTCGACGAATCAAATCCTAATCCAGAAAAATCCCTTGTAAATTTAGGTGTTTGTTTTATGGAGCTTAAGCGTCCTGCGGATGCCGTTACATCTTATAATGCTGCATTAGAACTTGGCATCGATGGGACCATGCGAACAAAAACGCTTTCAAATTTGGGTCAGGCATATGTTGCAAGTGGTGAACTTCAAAAGGCAAAAGAAGCCTTTGAAGAAGCCCTCGAAGATCCAAATTATGAACTTAATGAACTTGCAATTCATGATTATCAAATTACAAATACTTTGCTCGAAAAATACGCAAATGTATTTGAAAACGAAAATGATTATTTTGAACAACAGCGCAGAAAAGCTGCTCAATTAGCTGCAGATCAAACTGGTGAAATTGATATCGTTAATTCTACAATTGATGATACAGATAAATCTAAGGCTATTGATGATGTTAACACCGGAGCTTTTGACACTACAAATGGTGATGATGCTTTAGCTGCAGGTGTAGCTGGTGTAGCTGGTGTAGTTGCTGGAGCTGCTGGTGGAGCTGTTGCTGCAGGTGCTATGCAAAATGCGTATGCTGACCCTATGAATGGTGTTTATCAATCTCAAGGTGAACCAACATTAACTGGTTATGCTCAAGCTACAAATGCCGCTAACGACTATTACCAATCAAATGGCTATCAAGATAACACTCAAGTTTTTCCTCAAGAACAAAATTATAGCCAAACACCTTATAGTGATGAAGAAATGTGGCAGGCTTCAAACATCGAAAATACTGGTGATATTCCTTCGCTAAATAATACAAACTTTTTCGATGTAAGCGAAGGCGACATTATGCAACAAGCTATGTTGGAAAAAAAGAACAAACCTAAATCTAAAGGTCGCAAGGTTCTAAAAGTTATTTTGATAATCTTGATTATTTTGGTTTTACTTGCTGCTGCTGGTGCTGCAGCCGCCTATTTCTTAGGTTATGGCTGGCCATTACAAGAGGCTGTTGTTTCTCAGTCTGTGGAAGATGCTCTTGCCCAAAGAGATTTAACCAATTCATTTACTAGTGATGTTGGTAAAGAACAAAGACAAGAACAAGTAGACCTTTTAACCGATGTTAAAAGTTACGATATTGTTGCTGTTGATAGAACTCGAGACAAAAGCACGGTTTATATAAAAGCTCAGCTTAAATCTGGTGGAACAATGTATTATAAAGTAACACTTGTTCGCGATATAACTAGTTTTAAGATATCAAACATTAGTTTGTATTTCCCAAACAAATCTTTAGAATAGGCTATTAAAGTAAGGAGAAATTATGATTGAAAAAACCTATACTATGATTAAACCTGATGGTGTTGCAAACAAACATATTGGGCAAATTATTTCACGATTTGAAAATGCAGGTTTAACTATAGAAAGAATGGAACTTTCTAAAGTTACAAAAAAACAGGCAGTTGCTAATTATGCAGAGCATAAAGGCAAACCATTTTACGACAAGTTAATTGCTTATGTTACAAGCGGACCTGTTGTTAAAATGGTTGTAAGTGGTGAAGGTGCTGTATCTAAGGTTCGTCAGCTTATGGGTGCAACAAATCCAAAAGAAGCAGCTCCTGGCACCATTCGTGGAGATTTTGGTTTAGTTATGGATGAAAATGTCATTCATGGCTCAGATAGCAAAGAATCTGCTAAAAGAGAAATCTCTATATTTTTTGGTAAGTAAACTGTAAAAAAACAATGCAATTTAAATGTAGTTAAAATGTAAAAAAGGATGGCATTATGGGATTTTTTAGTTCACTATTTGGCAATATAGGTTCAGACATGGCAATCGATTTGGGTACTGCTAACACTCTTGTTTCGGTCGATGACCAAGGAATTGTTATAAACGAGCCTTCTGTTGTTGCAATCGATCAAGAACAAAATCGAGTTTTAGCGGTTGGCTCAGATGCAAAAGAAATGCTTGGAAGAACTCCAGGCAATATTGTTGCTATGCGTCCACTAAAAGATGGCGTTATTGCAGACTTTGAAACTACCGAAGCCATGTTGCGTTATTTTATTGAAAAAGCTCAAGGCAAGCGTATGTTTTGGCAACCCAAGCCAAGAGTAGTCGTTTGCGTTCCTTCGGGTGTTACTTCCGTAGAAAAACGTGCGGTTTTTGAAGCCACAATTACTGCTGGCGCACGCCAAGCTTTTCTAATTGAAGAACCAATGGCTG
>JAKSUU010000020.1 GCA_024408695.1 Coriobacteriales bacterium
GAAAAAATAACCTCTGACCTGGGTATTCTTGGTCGCGGGGGCAAGATTTGAACTAGCGACCTCAGGGTTATGAGCACGGCGAGCTACCAGACTGCTCCACCCCGCAAAAATGGTGTTGTCTGGGCAACACATAGAAATTAATATTATAGCAAAAAGAAAACACTTTGTCAAATTTCATTAATAATTAAAAAAACTGTGTGTGAAACGCAGGCAAAAACGTCCCGCTTAAACGCAACAGTAAGGTTACCGTCCCCAGGTGTTACATTAGCTAAACGGTTCGTCATCGCCCGAACTGTCGTCTGGGTCCTGCGAAAACTCTCCGGCTTCGCCCTGCTGAATATATTCTCCACCTTCATATTGCGCTGCACGTTCTTCTTCATCTTTGCGCGTAAGATTTTTAAATAAGGTATACAAAGGATTAAAGAACAACTCAACCGTTCCTGTTTCTCCGTTACGATGCTTTGCAATAATAATTTCTGCAATGTTTTTATCTGGGCGTTTTTCATCGTTTGCTTCTTCGTCTGTAAAAGACCTGTCGATAAACATAACAACGTCTGCATCTTGTTCTATAGCACCAGATTCACGAAGGTCGGCAAGCATTGGCTTTCGGTCTTTACGCGCCTCTACAGCACGGTTTAACTGCGACAATGCAATAATTGGCTGGTTGAGTTCTTTCGCCAAAATCTTTAAACCCCTGGAGATCTCTGCAACCTCTACATGACGAGCATCTGCATGATGTGTTGTTGGTTGCATAAGCTGCAAATAATCAACAATGATTAAGCCTTTGCCTGGTTCAACCCCGCGCATTTGTCTGCGTGCCTTAGTGCTAATTTCAATAATGTTTGCGGCGGGCGTGTCATCGAGAAAAATGTCAATTTTTTTAAATTTATTTGAGCTTCTTGCAATGCGCTTCCACTGTTCGGTAGATAAATTTGCTTCACTAATCTTTTGCGAAGAAACCTGAGCGTCCATAGACAAAAACCTTTGGACAAGTTCTGTGGCACTCATCTCTAAAGAAAAAAGCGCAACTTTAGTGTCTTGTTTTTGAGCAGTGCGCAAGGCAATATTTAGAGCAAAAGAGGTTTTACCCACACCCGGACGCGCTGCCAAAACAACTAAATTGCCTGGTCTAAAGCCACCCAAAACGCGGTCGAGCGCTGCGTAGCCACTGCTAACTCCAAGATGCTTTCTGCCTTCTTTTTTAATTGCCTGAAGCTCGTTGTAGGTTTCAATTGTTAAATCGTCTAGTTTTTTGAATCCACTTTTTACTTGTTCTCGAGTTACGTCTAAAATTAATTTTTCGCATTCAAAAACTACATCGTTCGAATCGAACGGAGCATTGTATGCAAGCGAACTAACTCGTGCAGTGGCAAAAATTAGCTCTCTTAATACATAGGTCTTTTTTACAATTTCTGCATGACTTTGCCAGTTGTATATAGAAAACTGATTGCTGTTTAGATCCATTATATAATCTTGACCACCAACTGCTTCTAGCTGTTGCTGAGATTCTAAACGATCTGTTAGGTTAATGTAATCTATAGGAATGTTTTCTTGAAAAAGCGCTTGCATAGTTTCGAATAAAATTTTATGTGATGGTCTAAAAAAGCTTTCTGGTTTTAAGAATAAAAGAGCATCTTGTAAGATTTCTGGGGATGAAATCATTGCAGCCAAAACACTTTTTTCTGCCTCGAGGTCGTGAGGGATTTCCTTTGTATTGGAATCGCTTGGTGCCTGTTTTGTAATAACTTGATTGTTTTCGTTATAAGAATAATTGCCGTAGCTTGCTAAATAATCCGTGCTATTTTCTGTTACATTTTTACTTTGAACTGTTGATTTATTATTACCAGCCATATTTCCCCCTATTAAATTTGAATGCATACTACTAATATAACGCAATTAGAAATTGCTTTTAGCTCACTTTTAGACTATAACTAGAACTGTGGATAAAAAAACTATGTTTATGTTGCGCTTAGTTAGTTTTTAACAATTCCACAAATTTTGAACTTTTTTAAAGTTCAATTTGCCAAGAATTAGTAGCATCTACAACAGAACTAATGTCTTCAAATAAATCTTCGTCTATTGCATCGCTTAAGTTAAGTAAAACTATAGCATCGCCAGCGCTTTTGTCACTTGCAATTTGCATGCTTTCAATACTAATGTTTGCATCACCAAGCATTGTGCCAATTTTACCAATACGACCAGGCCCATCGATATACTTGAAAATCGCAATGTGCTTACTTGGAACAAAGTCTGTTTCTTTGTTGTCAATTTCCAAAATTCTAAATTTGTTGCTTTGTGGAACAACAGTTACTGCCAAAGCAAAAGAAGAATTTTTACTTTTTGTAACAAACTGAACATAACTAGGATATTTTTGACTTTCAACAACTTGCTGCATATTTACTTTAACGCCACGAGTTTCTGCCCAATAATTAGCATTAATAATATTTACTCTATGTTCAGACGAATAGCTTAAAACGCCAGCTAAAAGTGCGGTTCCTAAAACCGTGGTGTCCATTTTTGCAATTTTACCATATACGCAAATATCGATGCTATCGATATTTCCTTTTGCAAGCTGAGCAAGCATTTCGCCACTTTTTTGACTAGCAGCAACAAAAGGCCCAAGCTCTTCCATAATTTCTTCGGGAATCGCCTTAGAGTTGACAACCGTATCAACAGTTTTTCCTTGCATGCCCGCTAAAACATACTCTGCAGTTTGGGTTGCTGCACGAGTTTGGGCTTCACTCGTAGACGCACCCAAGTGCGGTGTTAAGACTACATTTTCAAATTTATGAATAGGAGACGTGCTCACTGGTTCATTTTCCCAAACATCAACCGCAGCACCCGCAACCTTTCCGTTTTCTATATATCGGGCAAGGGCATCCATATCATAAATTCCACCGCGAGCAACATTAATACAAAAAACTCCATCTTTCATTATTTCAAACTGTTCGTTTGAAAACATATTGGTTGTTTCTTTTGTTTTTGGCATGTGAACAGTAATAACATCGGCGACTTTGCATAGGTCGTTTACATTATCATAAAGTTCAACGCCCATACTTTCAGCGCGCTCCGGCGGACAATAAGGATCATAACCAGCAATCTTCATGCCAAAGGCTTTTGCTCGATCAATTACAAGAGCACCAACACGGCCCAACCCAAAAACGGCTAGAGTTTTTCCATCTAGTTCCTTTCCTGTAAAGGCACTTCTGTTCCACTGACCAGCCTTCATTGATGCATCGGCACGCGCCGTATTGCGCATTAAACTTAAAATTAAGGCCATCGTTTGTTCTGCAGCGCTAACCACATTTGAAGTGGGCGCATTGCAAACAACAACACCTTGCTTTGTAGCTGCTTCTAAGTCGATATTATCTACGCCAACGCCAGCACGGCCAATAACTTTAAGGTTTTTACCTGCATTAATAACTTCTTCTGTAACAGTTGTTGCGCTTCTAACAATTAGTCCGTCGCATTCTCCAACTATATCTAAGAGTTGCTGTGCGTTGCAATCTGGAATATAATCAACCTTGCAACCCTTGTCTTCTAAAACTTTGATTCCGTCTTTCGAAAATTTTTCTGGGATTAAAACTTTCACTTTTTCTCCTTGCTAATAAATTAAATCGACTTATGGAAGAGCAATTTTACCCGTGCGAACAATTTGTGCAATATCAAAATCTTGCAAAGCTTCTTCTAAATTATCTAGCTGTTTTGTTGTTGCACAAGCTTGAATAGTAATTGAGTCATCATCTTTACTCAAAATTGTAATGAAAGAACTTTTTAACTTTTGGGCAAGAGTTTTGGAATTTTTTGTATTAATTTTCATGAGCATAAGTTCGCGCTCAATTGGTTTTGAAGAAGTAAGATCAGAAATACTTACTACATTAATAAGCTTGCCAAGTTGTTTGCAAATTTGCTTTACCACATCGTCAAGGTCTTCTACAACCATGGTGATCCTACTATATTCTGGATTGTGTGTGGGTGACACAGCTAAGGATTCAATGTTGTATCCACGTCTTGTGGTTAAACCTATTACACGGCTTAAAACACTTGGTTTGTTGTCAACTAAAATAGATAAAGTATGAACTTTCATTTAAAACACATCGCTTTCTTCTAAAACTTTACTTGTTGGCAAAATTGTGCTATTGTTTGAAATTTTAACTTCAAGCAAACTTGTGCCCGCACATTTTAAGAATTTTTGTATTGTTGTTTTTAGATCTTTTGCATTATCCACGCTAAACGTTTTGACACCATAAGCATTTGCGAGCTGGCAAAAGTCGGGGTTTTTGCTAAAATCTGTAGCAATACAGTGCTTGGCAAATTTTAGTTCTTGAATTTGTTTAACAAGACCTAACGCATTGTTATTAAATAGAATAATTTTTACTTCAATTTTATTTTCTACAAGTGTAGCGAGTTCTGGAAATGTCATTTGAAAAGATCCATCCCCCGTAACACAAATTACTTTTTTTGACGGATTTGCAATTTTTGCTCCCATAGCAGCAGGTAAACCAAAGCCCATGGTACCAAGGCCGGTGCTTGAAATATAATGGGTGGGTTCTGCTATTTCTAAGAATTTTGCAGCCGCAAGTTGATGTTGTCCTACATCTGTTGTTACTAAATATTGTGCAGCCGATTTAGGCTTATTAATAATAGAATTTAGAACGTTAAATACGTCTTGCATTTTAATAGCATTTGTATTTTTTTGAAGAGATGTAAGTTCATATGAATCATTTAAGTGTTCTTGAGCATATTGTTTAATTTCTATGAATCTTTCTTGCCATTCTTTGCTCGCACCGTTGTAATCGTCCATCTTAGAAATTGTATCGGACAATGCTTTTACTGCTTCTTTTGCATCCGCCAAAATTTCAACTTTACAATTAATGTTTTTGCTAAGTTCTGCAGCATCTTTATCTATATGAACAAAGCTTTTAGATTTTAAACAGATGTCGTCGAAGTCGAGCGTGCGTTCAGTTAAACGAGTGCCTATTGCGAGAACAAAATCTGCCTCGTTAAATGCAACATTCGCTGCAGCAGACCCATAAGTTCCAAGCATTCCTAAGTAGTAAGGATTGTTGCTTTCGATAATTCCCTTGGCATTCATTGTTGTAACAACTGGGGCGTTGCATTTTTTAGCAAGACGAACTAACCAGGTTTGAGCTTCAGAAATTTTTACCCCGCCACCTGCAATAATAATAGGCTTTTTGGATTCTGCTAAAATGGCACAGCTCTTTCGAATGCTGCTTGCTTTTAGAGGCGTTTGCGGATTGTATCCCGCAAGATTAATTCTATTAGAATTTTTAAGTTTGTTTGCATCGATTATAGATGTTGCAACATCACATGGAATATCAATAAGAACAGGGCCGGGGCGTCCTGTTTCGGCAATAAACAGAGCTGTATCGATAGTTGCAGGAATTTTATTAACATCTCTAACCAAAAAACTATGTTTTACTATTGGCATTGTGATGCCGGTGCTGTCAACTTCTTGAAAGGCATCGCTTGCCAAAAGTTTAGAACTAACTTGACCAGAAATTACAAGCAATGGAACAGAGTCTAAATAAGCAGAAGCAATACCGCTAATTGTATTACAAATGCCAGGCCCACTTGTTACTAAAACACATCCAACTTTATTAGAACTACGCGCATATCCATCTGCAGCATGAACTGCCGCTTGTTCGTGACGAACTAAAACGTGTTTGATTTTTTTTGATAGATACAAAGCGTTGTAAATATCTAGGTTTGAAGCGCCAGGGTAACCAAATATATATCTGATACCGTTTGCTTCAAGTGATTTAATTAATGCATAAGCACCTGTTTTGCTAATGTCACTTGCTTTATTACTTGAACAATTTGAACTTCTCATTTTACTTCCCTTTACTTATTTAACTTTTGGTAAAAGTTCTTTATAAACTTCAACCATTTTTGCCATGCTTTGTTGTAATTTTTGAAACACTTCTTTTTCTTCAATTTTTTTATTTGAAACACCTGTTGCCATATTAGAAACAATAGACAACACATGTAACTGCATTTCTGCAAATCTTGTGGCAATGGCTTCGTTAATAGTAGACATGCCAACTAGATCTGCCCCCATGTGTTTAAACGCAGCAATTTCTGCTGTGGTTTCTAAGCTTGGTCCAAGTGAATTAATATAAACTGAACTGTGTGCTGTTATATTTTTATTATTACAGATTCGTAGGCTTTCGTCAATTAAATTCTTGCTATAAGGATTATTCATATCTGTAAACGTTGGATGGTTAAAATTTCTTCCCTTAAATGCAAGGGGGTTGCTTTGAACAAAATTAATGTGGTCTTTTAAAAAGCAAAAATCTCCGACTTTATAGTTGCTGTTTATGGCGCCCGAAATGTTAACCAAAGAAAGTGTTTCTATTCCAAGCTTTTTTAACACAAATATTGGGAACGCTACATCCTGTGGTGTAAAGCCGTCATACATATGACAACGCCCATTAGCCACAAGAATCTCGACCCCATTTAATTTTGCATAGTATAGTTTTTCTTTTGCTTGCTCGTTATAGGGCCAGTGTGGAATTTTTTTATAGCCCACACATTCAATAATATCAAGACTCTTAATAAAATCATCAAAGTATGCGCCTGTTTGTATAGCAATCTTTGGTTTTTTGAGCCCCATTTTTTTTGTAATATATTTTGAGGCTTCAAATATTTCTTTTTTGTTAATTTGTTTCATGGCCTTGCATTTTTATGGCGGAGAGATGGGGATTCGAACCCCAGGTACGGGAACACCGCACACACGATTTCCAGTCGTGCTCCTTCAGCCAACTCGGACATCTCTCCGCAATACGAAAATGAAGTTTTTGTTTGACATTTTAGTTAGTACGTTTAAGACTAACAATTTTTAATCAAAAACTACAAATATACGCTTATTCTTTCAAATTGCTTTATGTTTAAACATTTGTTTAAACATAAGTTTTAATATTATAGCAAAAAATTTTCAAAATGCAATAGCCATTGAACTGGGAAAACTTTAAATTATTCTTCAGTATCCTCTAAATCATCGTCTTCGGAATCGTCCACAGACTGTATTTGTGTTTGAGGTCCAGATATTTCTTTATCAAAAATACTCGTTTGGCCAGCCGTTGCATCAGACGCCTTCTTTTGTTGGTTACCTGTTGACATACGGGCAACAGCTACAACTCGGTCGTTATCGTTTAAGTTCATGACTTTAACACCTTGGGTTACGCGACCAAGACGTGAAATGTCAGTTGCCTTAACTCGAATCATGACGCCTTCTTCGCTGATAATCATAAGGTCATGAGAATCATTGATAATTTTCATACAGGCTATGGAACCTTTTTTATCTGTCTTTTTAATTGTATCAACACCCTTGCCACCACGATGTTTTGAGTTGTAATCCTTGATTGGGGTGCGTTTGCCGTAACCATTTTCTGTAATAACAAAAAGGTCATCTTCGTCGCTTGCAATTTCTAGACCAAGCACGCGATCGCCTTTTGCAGTGTCGACCTTCATACCGCGAACGCCACTGGCATCGCGCCCAACCGCGCGCACTTCTTCGTCTTTAAAGTAAGCTGCTTTGCCTGCACTGCTTACAAGAATAATGGCATGGCCTGGTTTTGCAATTTTAACAGAAATAAGTTCGTCATCTTCTTTTAATTTAATAGCAATAAGACCACTTTGGCGAACATTTTTATAAGCCGAAAATGCAGTCTTTTTGACCATGCCATGACTTGTACAAAACAGTAAATATTCGTCATCGCCATAATCGCGCGTGCTAATAACAGCGGCAGTCGTTTCTCCTTTTTCATATGGGAGCAAATTTACAATTGCGTTGCCTCGAGAATGGCGACTTCCAAGAGGTAATTGGTGAACTTTTAACTTATATACCTTGCCTTTTGAGGAGAAAAACATTACGTAGTCGTGTGTAGATGCAACAAACAGCTGTTCAACAAAATCATTTTCTTTAAGGTTAATTCCGCTTACACCTTTACCGCCGCGTTTTTGCATTCTATAAGTTGCAACAGGGATTCTTTTGATGTATCCACCCTGAGTAATTGTAACTACCATATCTTCATCGGCAATAAGATCTTCTACCTCGAGTTCGGTTGGAGCGTCGTTAAAATCACTTCGTCTTGGGTTTGCAAATTTATCTTTCGTTTCTAAAAGCTCTGTTTTAATAATTTTTTTCACTTCTTCTTCGCTACCTAAAACCTTTTTGTAATAGGCAATTTTTTCTAAAAGTTCCTTTAATTCGTTTTCGATTTTTTCACGTTCAAGACCAGTTAAACGGCGCAATTTCATTTCTAAAATTGCATTTGTTTGTTCTAACGACAAACCAAACCTTGCGGTAAGTTTTTCGCGAGCTTCTGCATCATCTTTTGATTTTTTAATTATCTCTATTACCTCGTCAATGTTTTCTAAAGCAATAACGTAACCTTCTAAAATATGTGCGCGCTCTTCTGCTTTTTTAAGATCGTATTTTGTTCGGCGAACAATAACGTCTTTTTGATGAGTGATATAGTGATAAAGCATTTCTTTAAGTGTAAGAACGCGTGGCACGCCATCAACAAGTGCAAGGTTAATAATGCCAAAGCTTGTTTGCAGTTGTGTGTGTTTATAAAGATTGTTTAACACGACCTGTGGCTCTTCACCACGTTTAAGGTCGATGACTATGCGCATACCTTTGCGATCAGACTCATCATTAAGCCCCGAAATCTCTGTAATTTTTTTGTCCTTAACGAGCTCCGCAATTTTTTCAATTAAACGAGTCTTATTAACTTGATACGGGATTTCTGTAACTACAATTTTCTTTTTACCGCCACTTGTTTCTTCTATATGTGCTTTTGATCTAATTGTAATTGAACCTCGGCCGGTAGAATAAGCGTCAAAAATACCTTTTTGACCCATGATTGTTGCGCCCGTTGGAAAATCTGGGCCTGGCAAAATTTTCATTAGTTCTGGTAGTTCAATATCTGGGTTTTCCATTACTGCAATAGCTGCATCGATTGATTCGCCTAAATTGTGCGGAGGAATATTTGTTGCCATACCAACCGCAATACCGCTAGAGCCGTTTACAATTAAATTTGGAAAACGTGCTGGTAAAACCTTTGGTTCTTGCAAGGATTCATCGTAGTTTGGTTGCCAGTCAATTGTGTCTTTTTCAAGATCTTCTAGCAACTTCATTGCGGCTTTGTTAAGACGAGCTTCGGTATAGCGCATAGCAGCTGCACCATCGCCATCAATGCTACCAAAGTTTCCATGGCCATCAATTAATGGTTCGCGCATTGTAAAATTTTGTGTAAGACGAACCATTGTATCGTAAATTGCAGCATCGCCATGTGGATGATAGCGACCCATACAATCACCAACAGCCCTAGCACTTTTAACATGTGCTTTATTTGGAGTATAACCACTTTCGTTCATTGCATAAAGAATACGGCGATGAACTGGTTTAAGCCCATCACGAACATCTGGCAAAGCGCGTGCAACAATAACAGACATTGCATATTCCATAAAAGAAGTTTGCATTTCTTTTGCAAAATCGGTTTCTGTAACATGGCCTCTATTTGGATCTTCTATTTCTATTTGAGCTTGGGAAGATCCTGGGTTTTCTTCGCTGGGCTGTTCTAAAGAATTTTGGTCTTCATTACCACTAATACCATTTTGGTTTTCGGCAGAATTATTATCACTTTCATTGTTGTCGAAATTTTTTTGATTTTCATCACTCATAATTAACTCCTAATATATAAAGAATTAAATATCAAGAAAACGTACATCGATATCTTTTGCATGTTTTGTAATATAATCTTTGCGGCATGTAACATCGCTACCCATAAGTTCGCTTACTACGCTATCGACAACCGCAACGTTTTCTATTGTGACCTGGCGAAGAGTTCTACTTTCGGGTTCCATGGTTGTTTCCCAAAGTTGCTCAGGATCCATTTCGCCAAGACCTTTATAACGTTGAATGTCAATTTTGCTTGGGTCTTCTACGCTTTTCATGTATTCTGCTAGTGCATCATCGTTATATAAATATTGCAAAACCTTGCCACTACGAGAATTTTTCTTTTTTATACCATAAAGCGGAGGGCAAGCAATATAAATATAACCTCGGTTAATTAAATCTGGCATAAACCTAAAGAAGAATGTAAGAAGCAAAATTGCAATGTGGGCACCATCGACATCAGCATCGGTCATAATTATAATGCGATGATAACGAGCGTTATCGCCATTAAATTCATCACCAATTCCTGTACCAATTGCAGTAATTAAATTTGAAATTGTTTCGCTGCTTAAAGAACGCGATAAACCATTTTTTTCAACATTTAAGATTTTACCACGTAAAGGCAAAATGGCCTGGTAGCTCCGGTCGCGTGCCTGTTTGGCACTACCACCAGCGCTATCACCCTCAACAATGTAAAGTTCTGTAAGAGCTGGGTCTTTGACTGAACAATCTGCGAGTTTACCCGGCATAGCCGCACCATCTAAAACGCCTTTACGCCGAGTGGCTTCACGTGCTTTACGTGCAGCTGCGCGTGCCTTTGAAGCCTGAACAGCCTTTTTAACAATTGCTTTTGCTGGTGTTGGATGTTCTTCTAAATATTGTGCAAGGTATTCATTAACAACGCCCGAAACCAAGGTTCTGATTTCTGTATTGCCAAGCTTTGTTTTTGTTTGGCCTTCAAACTGAGGTTCGTGCAGGCGAACAGAGACTATAGCGGTAAGTCCTTCACGGATGTCGTCTCCCGATAAATTTTCATCTTTTTCTTTTAAAATATTATTTCTTTTTGCGTTTTTGTTATTAGTAGAGGTTAAAGCATTCTTGAAACC
>JAKSUU010000200.1 GCA_024408695.1 Coriobacteriales bacterium
AGATGCTATTATAGTTTGCAAAGTTTGGACTTGTGTCCTCTCCAGTTACTTTTCCATTACAATAAGTTAGCATTGTGTAAGAAGGAGCTGCTCCTTTTGGACCCGTAATATAGATTTCGGGGATTTCATCATCATCAATATAGAGTAAAAGAAATCTAGAGTCATTTAGAGTATTTTGATCAAGGGTTTTTAATAAATCCAAATAAGCTTTTTTTGAATCCTCTTTTTGCTTTGCTAAGTCTTTTGCCTTTTGTTCGTCTGTTTTGTTTTCAGTGGTATTTTTTTCAATTTCAGGGCTTTGTTCAGTTTGTCCACAACTTATTAATGAAAAGGAAAGAGGAACAATTAATAGCTAAAATACAGCAAATTAGTCTTTCTTTTTAAAACACATGATAAGACTCCTTAAATTTTATTTTAAAAATTCTTTTTTTATTTTACTAAATTTTTGCTGAATTTTGTCTTTGCAGGCAATCATTCGTCTAGGTTGCGGTTTATAAAATGTTATAATAAATTAGACACTAAATTCCAAAAGGGGCAATTTTAGTATATTTAAATTGCATTTAAGAGGTGAATTATGACAGAAACACAAATATTAATTGCGTTGGATGCTGCTGATACACGTATTAGACAATTAACAAAAAAGCTCAATGAACTTCCTCAGATTGCAGTTATTAAAAATTGTAGGGCTAAAAGAAAAGAGCTTAAAGGCAAACAAGACGAACTTGTTGATATTCACGACAATCTTCAAAAAAAGATTGACCTTTTAGCTTTTGAAGAAGAAAAAGTTATAGCAAAAGTTAATGAACTAAAAAATGTTTTAAATAAAAGTTCAGATTTTAGAGTTACAAAATCTGCTCAAAGAGATATGGATGGACAATTAAAAAGACAAAACACTTTAGCTAGTGAGCAAGAATCACTTTTAGAAAAACAAATAAAGTCGGACAACGTTTTAAACGAACTGCTTGCCATGCTCGAAAAACTTGATGAAAAAGAAAATAAAGCCAGCGAGGAATTTAAAAAGTTGGGTATCGAAATTAAAAAGCAAATAGATGAGCAAATTCTAATTCGTAACGAATGTGAAGCCCAGCTAAATTCTGATCTTTTGAAAAAGTATAAGGCACTAAAGGAAGAAAAGGTCAATGCAGTTGCAGTTTTGCAAGATGGTCACTGCAGTATGTGTAGAGCAACTTTTTTGCAAGGTCAGCTTGCAAAATTAGAGGACGGTCCCAATTTGACTGAATGCCCTATGTGTCGTCGTATTTTTATTGTGGATTCAACAATTTAATTTATGAAATATTATTTATTTTCAGATGGTGGATCGCGTTCAAACCCAGGCCCTGCCGGCTGTGGCTTTGTTTTTTATCCGCACAATTTAATAATTAGTGATTTTGATTTTAGCAATTTACCACAGGGTTTAGTTTGTGGTTGTGCTTATTTAGGGCAGCAAACAAATAATTTTGCAGAATATGCAGGGCTTATTTGGGGCTTAAAAAATGCGCTCGAACATGGCATTAAAGATTTGCAAGTATTTGTAGATAGTAATTTAGTTGCATCACAAATGAATGGTCAATTTAAAGTGAAATCTGCAAATATTAAGCCACTTTTTGCATCTGCCAAAGAGCTTTCTTTAAAGTTTGATTTCTTTAAAATTGAGCATGTTTATAGAGATGGAAATAAAATTGCAGATAGACTTGCAAATATTGCTATGGATGATTGTCAAAATTCAGGAAATTTTTTAATCGATTTTGATAGGCAATTGCTTGGCCTTCCTGCCACGCAAGATAAATTATTTTAGGAAAGATATGAAAAAAGTATTAATAGGAGTTACCGGTTCAATCAGTGCATACAAGGTTTGTGATCTTATTCGTATGTTACAAAATTGTGATTTTATCGATGTGGATATTGATATTGTTATGACACAAAGTGCATGCGAACTTGCATCACCCTTGACCTTTTCTGCTTTAATTGGCCATGATGTTTATGTTGATGTTTTTGATAATTTTAATGATCCTATTCCGCACATAAAACTTGCTAATCAAAGTGATGTTATTTGCGTTTGTCCAGCAAGCGCAAATACTATTGCCAAAATAGCACATGGATTTGCCGATAACTTGCTCACTTCTACTATTTTAGCTTCAAATAAGCCTTTGATTATTTGCCCAGCTATGAATGATGTAATGTATGATATGACTCCAGTATGTACTACATATGATGGAATC
>JAKSUU010000201.1 GCA_024408695.1 Coriobacteriales bacterium
TCCTGGTGGAGTTATGCAAGATAAACCCGTTGTAGATGGTCAAGATATAATGATTTCAATTGATATTGAACTTCAACAGAAGCTTGAAGACATTTTACAAAATTGAAACACAAAAATTGGTACGCCAAGTATGCACTCTATAATAATGGATCCTACAAACGGCGAAATTTATGCTGCAGCATCATTACCTCTATTAAATCCATCAGATTTAGCAAATGCAAAAGAGGGAGCTACAGACTTAAAATCTATAAGTACTACTTATGAGCCTGGCTCAACATTTAAGAGTGTTGCTGCCATGGCTATCTTAGAAAACAATGTACTTACACCCGATTCGCAAATTTTTTGCCCTTCACAATTGAAGGCTGATGAGTATGTTATAAAAGATGCAAAACCAAGAGATTCTGTTACTTATACTTTTAGGCAAATTATGGAAAAATCATCTAACATTGGAATCTCTTTAGCAAATGAAAAATTAGGATGAGATAAATATTACAATAAGCTAGAAACTTATGGTGTAAATGAGCAAACTGGTATTGATTACCCTGGTGATTCGCAAGGATATATATTAGATTTTAATAGGTGGTCAAAAATCCAGGCATACAATATTTCGTTTGGCCAGGGTATTACAATGACACCTTTGCAAACCAGCAAATTTTATTGTGCAATTGCAAATAATGGCGTGGAAGAAACTCCTCATTTCTTAATTAGGTATTTACAAAACGATAGTGACGAAACATATGATAATAAAGAGATATTTACTAATAAAGAAGCTGTAAACACGATGGTTGATATATTGCAGTCTGTTGTTACAAATGGTACTGGTAAAAATGCAGAGATTGAAGGATATGGTGTAGCTGGAAAAACAGGTACTGGTGAGATAGCAACAGAAAGTGGGTCTTATTTAAACGATTGTTTTTATAGCTCTTTTGTTGGCTATCTTTCAAAAGCAAATATACCAATGCTTTGTTTTGTTGGCGCAGAAAAAGCACCAACAGATACAAGTGTTACATCAGTTTGTAAAGATATAATGAACGTAGTTATAGAAAGATTAAAGATTGCTCAAAAGAATTAATTATTTGATGCATGAAAATTATTAGTAAATGGAGGTTGTATGTTACAAGGTTTTGCTCAATATCCTTCTTTTTCTGTGTTTTGCTCAATAGCATTATGCGTGTTGTTTACGCTGATCATCACACCTTTATGAAAACGATTCTTAAAACGTAGTCACATAGGACAACAAGTTAGAATTGAAGGTCCTCAAACTCATCTTGTTAAGCAGGGTACACCTACAATGGGTGGTTTAATAATGCTTGTCTCTATGGTTTTGACAATAAGCATTATGGGAATATGATCGCCTTCTGTAATTGCTTTGACGCTTACAATTTTAGCAACTGGTTTACTTGGATTTGTAGATGATATGTTAAAAGTTGTAATGCATAGGTCTTTAGGATTAGGACCTATTGCTAAACTTGTTGCTCAATTTAGTATAGCCAGCGCATTTATTTTATATGCTGTAAACTTTTTGGATATTTCTCCTATTGTTACTTTGCCATTTATTTGCGATCTAGATTTTGGAATTATCACAACAGTTTTAAGTTTTGGAGATTTTAATTTTACTATCCCTTGAATTTATTTAGTGCTGTCAAATGTTTTGATTGTGGGTTTGAGCAATGCATGCAATTTGGCTGATGGATTAGATGGTCTTGCAGCTGGTAGTAGTGTAATTATTATGATTGTTATGGCAGCAATTTCATATAGGGCTGATGTATTAAGTTGCGCAATTGTATCTGGCGCTTTAGCAGGAGGATGCATAGGCTTTTTGTGGCATAATGCGCATCCTGCAGATATATTTATGGGAGACACAGGGTCTTTGGCTTTGGGTATGGGACTTGGTTGTTTGTCTATATTAACCAAAACTGAAGCTTTGTCGATTATTGTTGGAGGGCTTTATGTTGTTGAAGCGCTGTCGGTTATGTTGCAAGTAGCATACTTTAAAAAGACTAAAAAAAGAATTTTTCTAATGGCTCCTCTTCATCATCATTTTGAGAAAAAAGGCTGAAGCGAAACAAAAGTTGTTGTTCGCTTTTGAATTATTTCAGGAATTTTATCGTGCGCAGGTTTTGCAATATATTTCTCGTATACTTTATTTTTGAAACTAAGTGGTATGTAAATGACTGATAAATTTTTAAAAGATAAAAATT
>JAKSUU010000202.1 GCA_024408695.1 Coriobacteriales bacterium
CAAATAGAACAATTACAGTTATTGGACTTGGTTACGTTGGACTTGCAATGGCTTGCCTTTTAGCGCAAAAAAATAAAGTATTTGCATATGATATTGACACTAATAAACTTGAAAAAATTTCTAATGGTATAAGCCCAATTCAAGATGATTACATTGAAGAATATCTTAAAAACAAAGACCTTAATTTGAATTTATGCGACAATTTAAGTAATGCGATTGCAAACTCTAACTATGCCATAATTGCTACTCCAACCGACTACAATGAGCAAAAGAATTTTTTTGACACACATTTAGTGGACAATGTTATTGATGATGTATTAACGATAAATCCCAAAACCACCATTGTTATTAAATCAACCGTTCCAGTTGGATATACAGCCCAAACACAAAAAAAATATTCCAACGCAAATATATTATTTGTTCCAGAATTTTTACGAGAGTCAAAAGCGTTATATGATAATTTGTATCCATCAAGAATAATTATTGGACACAGCAATTTACAAACCGCGCAAAATTTTGCTGAACTACTTGTTAATGCATGCAATAAGCCAGATGTAAAAACTTTATTTATGCCAACCACCGAAGCAGAAGCTGTAAAACTATTTTCAAATACCTATTTGGCTCTACGTGTTTCTTTTTTTAACGAACTCGACAGCTACGCAATGTCCAAAAATTTGGATACTAAAAATATAATTGATGGTGTGTGCGCAGATAATCGTATTTGCGATTTTTACAATAATCCATCTTTTGGATACGGCGGATACTGCCTCCCTAAAGACACAAAACAACTACGTGCAAATTACGAAGACGTTCCACAAAATCTAATTGATGCCATTATTACATCTAACGACACAAGAAAAGATTTTATCGCACAAGATATTTTAAATCGTATAAACTCAGGTCAAAAACTTGGGATTTACCGTCTGACTATGAAAACAAATTCTGACAATTTTAGACAATCTTCTATACAGGGTATTATTCAACGCCTAAAAGATGCAGGAGCAAGTTTAATTATTTACGAGCCCAATCTAAAAGATTCTACATTTAATGATGTGCCTGTTGAATCTGATTTTGATAAATTCATAGCTTCATGTGATCTAATAGTTGCTAATAGATGTGATGATGAACTAAAAGCTTATTCCAACAAACTTTATACTCGCGATATTTTCTACAAAGATTAAATTTTGCAATCAGTTATTAGATCGCGCGATTTCTACTTTCTTCTCGCCTCAAGTACCAAACAATTAAAATTACAGCCAAAATTAAACATACAGCTTCTTCTGACATCTGAGCATAAATAAGCCCGTCATATCCCCATAAAAAATTAAATAAGAGCAAAAATGGAATGTAAAGGACAACTTGCCTGCAAAATGTAATTCCAAAAGAAAAGGCGGCCTTCCCAAAAGAATTAAATGCATTACGTATTATGGACGTGGTTGGAATAAAAATAAGCGCCAAACTAAAAGCGCGCAAAGTTTTTGCACCAATATCTATGACTGCAGCATCAGAGCTAAATAAAGAGATAAAAAATGGAGCACAAATCCAAAATATTGCAATAATCACAAGTTCAATTGCGGTTGTAATGATAATGCCACTTTTTATAATTTGTTGGACGCGCACAAAATCTTTTGCACCATAATTGTAGCCCATTAGCGGCTGGCAACCAGCAGCCATACCTTGATAGGTATAGTTACCAAAACTCATAATTTTATTTGCTACGCCCATTGCTGCAAGTGCATTATCACCATAAGCAGCAGCGAGATTATTGTTAACTATAAAAGCAGCCGTTGCAAGCAAATGCTCAAGTGTGTGCGGTATACCAACTTTCATGATTTCACCAACAATTTGACCATCCATTTTTAGCATTTTTAGGCTTGGTCTAAGTAAAGTTTTTTTAAAGATGTAATAATATAGCGAAATTGCTAATGCAATAGCATTGGAAAGTACAGTAGCTATTGCTGCCCCCATAACTCCCAAATCAAAAGAAAAAATAAATATAGGATCAAGCACAATATTTATAACTGTGCCTGCTACCATGCCTACCATTGAATAAAAAGTAGAGCCTTCGCTTCGCAAAAGCTGACCAATAGAATAATTTGCCGTAATAAATAAAGAGCCGACAAACAAAACTAAAACATAATCT
>JAKSUU010000203.1 GCA_024408695.1 Coriobacteriales bacterium
AACTATTAGTGTTTTAGCGTGCGGGCGTCCTATAAGGGGTAATGTAGCCTTTTTGGGCGGACCTCTGCATTATTTGAGTGAGCTTAAAAAACGGTTTATCGAAACTCTAAATTTATCGAAAGATCAAATTATTGAACCTGCTGATTCACATTTATTTGTTGCTATGGGCGCAGCCATGTCTGCTGGCCTGAAAGCTGGGAACGCAGATAACCGTTCAGATGCAAGCTCTGCAGGTTCAGAAGAAAATGCAGATGAACTTAAACTATCAGAAATCGAAGGGAAGTTAAAATCTTTATCTTCTATAGAAACTCAAGAAGTAACGCGTCTTGAACCTTTATTTAAAAGCTATGCAGACTATCAAGAATTCAAAGCTCGTCATGATAAAGATAAAATTGAACTTACCGATATTTTATCTTACAATGGCCCTGCTTATCTTGGCATTGATGCTGGCTCCACGACCTTAAAATCCACTCTTATTAATGAAGATGGAGAAATTTTATATTCTTTTTATTCAAATAATAAAGGCGATGTAATTGCCACAGCAAAGCAAATGCTTAACGAACTTTTCGACAAAATCGACCAAGCCGCAACAAAAGGAAACAATATTAATATTGCACATACTACCGTTACAGGCTATGGTGAAGGACTGCTTATTCAAGCGCTTGGCGCAGATTCTGGTGAAATTGAAACTGTGGCGCACTTGCGTGGTGCTACAAAACTCTGCCCCAATGTCGAATTTATCTTAGATATTGGCGGACAGGATATGAAAAGCCTACATGTTAAAAACGGCGTAATTGATCATATTATGCTTAATGAGGCCTGCTCAAGCGGTTGTGGCTCGTTTATTGAATCGTTTGCTACATCACTAGACTTGAGTTTGCCAGAGTTTTCACAGTGTGCTATTGAAAGTAAAACCCCCGTTGACCTTGGATCACGTTGTACCGTTTTTATGAATTCTCGTGTTAAACAGGCACAAAAAGAAGGTGCAAGTGTTGGTGATATTAGTGCGGGTCTTTCTTATTCTGTAATTATGAATGCCTTGTTTAAAGTTATTAAAATTCGCGATCCAAAAGATGTTGGTCAAAATGTGGTTGTGCAAGGTGGAACATTTTTAAACGATGCTGTTTTACGTGCCTTTGAAAATTTAAGTGGAGTTAATGCAATTCGTCCCAATATTGCCGGTCTTATGGGTGCATATGGAGCCGCCTTGCTTGCAAAAGATCGGTCAAAGCCAGGCATTGTTAGTGGACTTTTATCGCGTGAAAAACTAAATTCACTCCAAATTAAACATACGACGGTTCGTTGTCAAAAATGCGAAAATCATTGCCTTTTAACTATTAATGATTTTGGCCGTGATGAATCAAGTGGCAAAGTTAAACGTTTTATTACTGGCAATAGATGCGAGCGCGGATCAAGCAGTTCAGATTTAAAAAAGGATATTCCAAATCTCGTTGAATTTAAAGAAAAATTGCTTTTTGACCGCGAAGTTTTAAATGCCTCTGATGCAAAATATGGCACTATTGGCATTCCTCGTGCATTAAATATGTATGAAAACTATCCATTTTGGCATAAGTTTTTTACTACTTTGGGCTATCGCGTTGTGTTAAGTGATAAATCTACAAAATCTACTTATAATGCTGGCATAGAAAGTATGCCTTCAGAAAGTGTTTGCTATCCTGCAAAATTATCGCACGGGCATATCCTAAATTTAATTGAAAAAGGTGTAGATGTTATTTGGATGCCTTGTAATAGGTGGGAGCGCAAAGAGGATGAAGGTGCAAACAACCACTATAACTGCCCAATTGTAATGAGCTATCCAGAAAGTTTACGTTTGAACGTTGATGATTTGCAAAAAAATGCCATTGAATTTTTAAATCCATTTATTCCGTATGAAGATAAACGTGCATTAAAAAATCGCCTTTATAAGCATCTAGTTGAAAATCGCAAAAAACATGTAATTTCTGATGAACTGACAAGTAAAAAAGAATTCCATCTTCTTGCTGGTCAACAAATCTATTTCTAATTGCATTTTTAAATGCATCACCTAACAAAACCTCATTTTCACCACAATCAGGCACAAAAACAATTCTTCTATCAATTGAACTATCAGGTGTTTTAATTGCGGTACTTTCATTTCCTC
>JAKSUU010000204.1 GCA_024408695.1 Coriobacteriales bacterium
TGGCTGTGTAACGTGTTGGAAGCATTGTAAAATATATGCTTAATGCAAAAAAAATAGGTTAAAGTTAATATTTATTTGCATATATGCAAAAAAAAGTGTAATTTTGCGCTTTGGGAAAAATGAATACTTTATATAGCATAGGACATTCTAATCAATCTATAGAGGAATTTCTACAGATGTTACAATCACAACAAATTAATGTGGTTGTGGATGTTCGTAGTGTTCCGGCAAGCAAATACACACCACAATTCAACCAAAGTGTTTTGCAACCGTATTTGAAAAGGCATGGTATTAATTACTTGTCGTTTGGAATTGAATTTGGCGCTCGACGTACAGATTGCTTGGATGCTGAAAATAAGGTCGATTTTGAGAAAGCGGTGCAGACACCTGCCTTTTTAAGTGGAGCTCAACGACTAATGGTCGGTTTAGATAAGGGCTATCATATTACATTAATGTGTTCTGAAGCGCGACCGTTAGAGTGTCATCGTTTTGCTATGGTTTCTCGTTTCTTTTATGAACATGGATTGGATGTGTTACACATAGTAAAAGAAAATGTAGGAGGTTTAGAAACTATTTCTGTTAAAACGCACGAAGAACTGCAAAATGAGATGATTTTGGAGTATGTAAAGAAAAAGAAAATACCAATGATATGTCCTCCTGATATGTTTGGTGAGAATGAATGTACACCACAAAAACAAATTCAATTGGCATATAAGCAAAAAAATAAAGAAATAGCATATCACCAACAAGAATTAATAAATGAAGAGTATGACCTATGATAACATTGTATACAATAGGATTTACTAAAAAAAGTGCCGAACAATTTTTCGAATTACTTAAAAAACATCAAATTCAAACTCTTATTGATGTTCGTATTAATAATAGTGGTCAATTAGCAGGGTTTACAAAAGGGACGGATCTTATTTATTTTTTGAAACAAATAGCTAATATCAATTATAGACATATAGTAGATTTTGCTCCGACTAAAGAATTATTGAGTGATTATCGAGAAGGAAAAACTAATTGGGCAGAATATACCATTATTTACAACAATTTATTACAAAAAAGGTCTGTTAATTCGAAATATAGAGTTGAAAATTTCGACAAGTGTTGTTTTTTATGTAGTGAAGAAAAACCGGAATACTGTCATCGACGCTTATTGGTTGAATTTTTGCAAAAACAAGATGTAGATAATGTAAAAATTGTTCATTTAGGTTAGTATGGATAAATTGTTTTTATGTTTGGCTAATTCGTACAAACACGATAATCGCTGTTTAGCAGGGGTGGAAGTAATTTCTAATAAGGGTTCGTTTTCTTTAGTAACAGACTCATGGGGACACCCTAAGTGGTTTCGCCCTATCCATCGCTTAACAAATGCTGGCGCTATTCCCAATCAAGAAGCTGTAAATATTAAATGTTTTGATGTCATAAGAGCAACTGAAGTTGAGGCGTGTCCTGATGGCGCACAATCTGAAAATTATTTTTATAACGTATTGATTATTGTGGGGACGTGGGCACCAACTTCTGAACTTCTGTCGCAATTATCTCGAACTCATCGAAAGGTTATTTTGGGTAATTTAGATGCTTTCGTATCTCATAATCATTACAATCGAATGGATTATTCCATTATGATGATTGATGCAAATCAAGTACAATGTTATCTAAAGGATAGAGAAAATAAACCTCCACAGCCTCGGATGGTATTTGTATATAAAGATACTAAATATGATTTTCCTGTTACGGATCCTTCCTTTCGTCATGAAATAGAGAATAACCTTTCCGAAGTTAATAAAAATACGAGATATTACCTAACATTATCATTGGGGGCAATATGTGATGATAAGCATTTTAAACTTGTAGCAAGCGTGTTTGTTCCTTGTAAACAAATAACACGACAGCTATCTCAATCGAATGATGAACAAAAGTCAGAATGGAAAGTAGTAGAGATACGTAATTTTACAATAGAAGAAATAAATGCTGTTGATAAGGCAGTAGTTGTTGCTTCTGATTATGGTAATTCAATATGTTTTTATATGAAAAGTGGCGGAATGACTTTTATTCCGCAATATTGGGTGGCAAAACAGGGAGTTGGTGAAACCGTAGATATGAACACTGCTAAA
>JAKSUU010000205.1 GCA_024408695.1 Coriobacteriales bacterium
ACCTGAATAGCGAGAGGAACCGTGTATGCAGCTTTTGGGATATTTTTCATAATAGTATGGGCTTGTTTGTCTAGGGATTTGTTGATTTGATTGTCGTAAATTTGCTCTTGAGCAAGCTCGACTAACTTCAATTTTGCATGTGGACCAATGCGTTTTGCATACTCGCTAATTGCATCTTTAAAAAACTTTTCTTTTATTTTACCTATATAAATAATTGTAATGTTCATATTATCTATAAATATTTGATGGGCAAATGCGGGCTAAAGGACAAATTTCACAATGAGGAGTAAGTGCATTGCAATATTCGCGTCCAAAAAGTATCCAAGTTTTATTTACATCCTTCCAAAAATTTTTAGGGATAATCTCAAGGAGTTTTTTTTCTACTTTAGTGGCATCTTTTAAATCTTGCGGAACTAAATATAACTTGTGAGAAATTCTATTTACATGAGTATCAACAGCAATACCTGTATAAATACCAAAAATTTCATTAAGAACAATGTTTGCAGTTTTGCGACCCACACCAGGTAGTTTTTGAAGATCTTCATATGTATTAGGCACTTGTCCATTAAAGTCTGATTCAAGCATTTTGGCACAATTAATTACATATTTAGCCTTATTTTGATAAAACCCTATGGTGCTTATACAGCTTTGAACATCTTTAAGATTTGCTCTAGAAAGCGCTTTACTATTTGGCCACATTTTAAAAAACCTTGGCGTAACTTTATTTACTGCAGCATCGGTTGTTTGTGCGCTAAGAGATACAGCAATAACACATTCATATGCGTTTGTAAAATTAAGTGAGGCTTTTGCTTTAGGGTAAACTTTTTTAATGATTTCGCAAGCCTGTGTAGCACGCTTAATTTTTGCTTCTTTTGTTTCTACTGGCATAATTAACTAAGCCCTAACTGCGCATCTTTTGAAAAAATCATATAATATTCCTATTTACGCAATTCCTTAAAAAAATTAGTCAAAAGCTGCGTGCACTTATCCTGGCAGATACCGCCTTCGACATAAAATTCGTGATTTAAGCGATTATCTTGATGTAAATTATACAAAGAGCCACATGCACCACCTTTTTTGTCATAAGCCCCAAAAAAACAGGCATCAACACGAGATTGAAGCATAAGACCAGCACACATTATGCAAGGCTCAAGTGTTACATAAATGTTGCAACCAGTCAATCGCCAATTTTGAAGCTTTTCGCAAGCTTGCATAATTGCCTTAAACTCTGCGTGAGATGAAGGATTAAGATCAGCCTCTCGCGTGTTATAAGCACTTACAATAATTTGCGGATTTTCTAACAATGGTTTTCGCGTTTCTTTATTTATAGGATTGTAGACAACAACACAACCCACTGGCACCTCGCCTGCATCTTGAGCAAGTTTTGCCTGATCTATGGCAAGTTGCATATAATTTTCATGGTCAAAAAAAAAAAAAAAAGCAGACAATTTTATTATTCTTTCTAATCCTTGGTTATATATTTTTCAAGTTCTTCTTCTTTATAAACAGTGCAACCAAGCTCTTCAATTTGTTTAACAATTTCATCACAATGCTCAAGACCATTAGTTTCACAGCGTACGCAGACCATGGCTTCATTTGCCTTAATAGTCAAAATGGAATTTACCACAGCCATTTCTACGACCTGACCGCCTGCTTCCCCGATTGTATCTAATAAATTTTTAATACTATCAGGACCTTTTTGAATAACAACAAAAATTGCAAAACTTCTGTGTCGAGCTTTAAGCCCTAGTTGAATAAAGCCATCTATAGACAAAACATCGATGTTTCCACCACTTAAAAGACACAGAACTTTTTTACCTTTTATATCAATTTTATTTGAATACAAAGCAGCAGCAAGTGATATTGCGCCCGCAGGTTCTACTGAAAGCTTACATCTCTCTAAAAGAAGAAGAATTGCAGGAGGAATATCTTCATCCAAAACTGTTATAACATCATCAACATTTTGAAAAATAAGATCGAGAGCTACATCTCCTGGATTATTTACTGCAATACCATCGGCAATAGTGCTATGTTTTAATGTGCAAACTTTCTGCTTTTTACTAAAACTTTGAACAATTGCATCCGCCCCATTAGACTGAACACCAATCACTTTAACTT
>JAKSUU010000206.1 GCA_024408695.1 Coriobacteriales bacterium
TTTATATCAGCATTATATTTTTGCATTTAGTTTTTTTTACTGAAAATTAGCTTTTTTTATTCTAATAAATTTTATAAAAATATATACTTTAAATGGTTCAATTTTAAGTAGCAAATGAAACATAATTCCGAAAATAATTCTTTTGACAATAATTTGCAAGACGCAGATGCTTTAGGTGTTACAGATGAAAATTCTGCAACCAAGAGCGGTAGCTTTAGATACGCTAAAAATGTTGCTAATCCTAATAATTCTGCTCCGTTTAAATACAGTGGTTTAAAAGCTGAAAATACAGGAAAAGTTACGGGTAAACATCAGGCAGTTACGGGTAAACATCAGGCAGTTACGGGTAAACATCAGGCAGTTACAGGTAAACATCAGGCAGCATCTTCTATCGTCGCAGAGCAACATACGTTTATTCCTGCTGACAATTTAGTTTCAGATAGTGCTGAGAATTCTCATTATGCAGAACAAGATCAAAACGCATCTGCTCCAAAGAAGAAAAAGGGCAAAAAAGTTCTTTTGATTGTTTTAATCGTTATTCTTGCTTTAATTTTAGGTGCATGCGTTTTTTTGTTTATAGATGACTACAACAAAACTCAAAAGCTTCCTGCTAATACAACTTTAGATTCGGCAATTGATGTTTCGAATATGTCAAAAGATCAACTTTCTAAGACAATCGATGAACATTTTGCAAATGACCAGCTTCCTGTTTTTTCTTTAAGTTTAGTCCAAAGCGATGGTTACGTTATTAACTATAATGAAATTGGATCTAGTAGTAAAGATAAAACAATTAAAGCTGCTTTTGATGTTTATGGAGATAATGTATTTTCGCGTATTTTTAACAGGCTAGTTAATAATTTTAAAAATGCTCAGTCAAGTTATGATGTTTATTCAAAGGTCGAAATTGATGATAACAAACTTAACGAAAAAGTTGCTGCAATTGCTGCCGATTATAATGCTGAGCCCCAAAGTGCTCATTACGAATATGATGAAGATTCAAATGGTCTAATTAAATATGAAAACCAACTTGGCGTTGCTTTAGACCAAGAAGATACAAAGTCAGCAATCAAAAATAATGCTGATGTTAAAGATATGGTTACAACAATTTATCCAAATGTTGTAACTGCTCCAGGCGATTATGAAAATGATTTTAATCAAGCTATTTATGTTGATACAGTTAATTGTCATCTATGGTTTTATACAGGTAATGAAGTTACATTTGATGCCCCATGCACACCTGGTATGGGTGGAAGTTATGCAACTCCAACTGGTGATTTTACCGTTTCTAATAAAGAAAAGAATCCTTCTTGGTATAATCCACATAGCGGTTGGTCTAGTGGTATGGCAGAAACAATTGGTCCAGGACCTTCTAATCCTTTAGGCCTAGCTGCTATTGCGCTTAGTTGTGGTGGTGGAATTTTTATCCATGGAACAACCAGTTTAGGAGCGCTTGGCACACGCGCTTCGCATGGTTGTATTCGTTTGGCTAATGCTAAAGTGCTTGAACTGTATCCAATGGTAGAGGTTGGCGCCCCCGTATTTGTGCGTTAATTTTCTTAAATCATAATATAATTATAGATTGCAATTTATAAGTAGATTTGAGTGTTTATTCTTAGATTAAGGTAATTTATGAACGTATCGATTCTTAGACTATGCATTAGTAGTGCAAGCCAAGCTTTGTCTGATAGACAAGATGATGTTAATAAACTCAATGTTTTTCCTGTACCCGATGGTGATACAGGAACAAATATGTCTCTTACAATGGAAAGTGTTGTTGAAGAGGTCAAAGCCTTGCCAGCTACTGCCACCCCAGAACAACTTTCTGATGCTGTTATCCATGGATCTTTAATGGGTGCACGAGGAAATTCTGGCGTAATTTTAAGTCAAATTCTTCGTGGCTTTTGTGAAGGTATAGACAAAAGCACCATCGAGTTTGATTCCAAAAATATTGCCGCTGCATTAAAAAACAGTGTTAAACTCGGCTGTGCTGCAGTACACAAACCAGTTAAGGGCACAATTTTAACTGTTATTGAAGATGTTAGCAAGGTTGCTAACAAATGTTCAAGAGAAAAACTCGATATTGCTCAAACTCTTAATGCTATTGCAAATGAGG
>JAKSUU010000207.1 GCA_024408695.1 Coriobacteriales bacterium
CAAGATAAAACACCAGTCCAGATGCTCGGCCTAATTTTAGGCATAAATTAAGATTGGTGAGTATCGCGTCAACATCACTTTTTGTTGTTAAGAGGCTATCAGCGCCAATAATGCTAGAAGCTTCATCAAACATTACATAGTAATATGGCAATTCTGTACCATTAATATTGTCAATGCTTCTATCCACCAAAATACTCGTAACTAAACTATGGTAATCAACAAGAGCCTGCATTATTTGTGGTATCTGATTAATGTCATTATAAACACGAACCATTGGCAAGTTTTCCCATGACTCAAAGCCAACCTGCTTAGGGTTAATAATTATTACTCCACTAGGATTTATTTGACCAACCGCAGCAGTATTTGATTTTAGAATTTCAAGAACGCTTGACGCGAACGCACAACTTTTGCCAGAACCGGGTATACCATTAAAAATGCAACTGGTGTGTTTTTTTACCCCTGTGGGTTGCCTCTGACTATTATGAAATGCTGGAATAATATCACAGCTCATAATTTTTAATCCTATCCTTTCTATTCTTATACTTGGTGCATGCCTCAGCACTGTAAAATAAAATTAAATTATTGTGTTTGGTAATTTCATAGCCCGCTGCTTTTACGGCAGAAAGATTAAAATTTGTCATAAACGTGTCATCAATTCTAAGTTTAGAGGTAAACAGCAAAGTTTCTGGACCAATACAAAAACATCTTAGTCTTATTTTGCGGATTAAAGTTTTACGACTTATAAGCTTATCTTGAATGAATTTATTTAGTATTGCTTTTTTTGAAATAATGATATATGGAGCAACTTTTCGCTTTCGATAGCACCCAACTATGCAAATTATAATAATTGCGATGCCAAGAAGTATTAATATAATGCGCAAATAATTTTTTAAAAACTCTAATATCATTGACAAATTAATAAAAAACGCAAGATTAGCATTTTTGCTTGCAAAGTATACTGATGCCTGGTATGGCAATGCTAGAACATAATCTATTTGCTTTTGATAAATACACATCAAGAAACAAATTGCTGAGGTAACAAATACACAAATACAGCTTTTAAACCACCAGTTCTTTACGGGCACAGTATTTTCAAGATACTCACCAACTGTGCCCTTTGCATTAGTGTCGCGATCTAAATCTAAATTTTTTATCTCATCAAAACTAAACACTGTCGTCTCAATTATTTGGCCTTCTTTACATTAGCAGTTATCGACAATTGATTGTTATACTCGCCGTAGACAACACAACGCTCAACATCGGTAATCAGTACTTCAGTTTCCATTGGCACAAATTTAGCAAAAACAGAAGGTTGCACGTTGAGAACCTTAACAACAACCTTTTCGCCAATGTTTGTTTTACCAGACGCATAACTTGTACCGTCCTTAACAATAGTTGCTGTTACTTTGCTACCCTGTGCCTCTTTTGTGTTGTAGTCTAGCAACTCCTCAGCGTCAAGATAATACAATATCTTGTCTTTAAAAAATCGCTCGTGATCAAATTTGTTAAATTCCATAAGACTTCTCATAATAACTCCTTTCTATAAAAACTGTCTTACATATGACATTATAGCAAACATATTTTTTTTGTCAATAATTATTAAAATTTATTTATTTTACAGGAATTACACAAAAATAAATTTTTGTGATATAATAGTAACAGTTAGTGATACAGTTTTTAGAAAGGCTAATAAATGAACAAATTTAACAAGAACGAGTATCTTTCAATTACTAAATTTGCAGAAGAAGTAGGGCTAAAAAGAGCTTCTATACATCGCCACATGAATCAAAACCACAACAATATTAATGCTTATGTAGTTAAGCACAACAACAGACGTTATATTCGCAAAGAAGCAAAGAAGCTTTACAACACTGACTTCTTAAATAAAGGCAGTGCAAAAGATACTATTGAATTTCTGATGGAAGAATCACCATTGATGAAACTTTTATCAGAATTAAACAACAATACAATGGCCTTGCGCGAAGCAATCACTGAGTTAAATGCGCTTTTGGAAAATAAGGACACTAAATAATTTATTTTATCTTGTAACGACATATTTTAAAGTTTCATTATCTGAATAAAGCATTAAGGTGAACCTTGTTTGATATT
>JAKSUU010000208.1 GCA_024408695.1 Coriobacteriales bacterium
TTTTTTTAGCACTACTATGCGCTCGTTTCATTGCTTTTGACCACTGCTTAGAGCCTAAGGATGTAAGTTTTGGAGCCTTTGCATCACTACCAACATATTTAGTTATTTTATCGATTTGCTCAACCGGAACATAAAGTTTATCGCCACCATCATAAATTAATAACATGTAATCTTTTTCAGAATCACCAAAATCTTTTCGAACAATTTGTTCAAAAAGCGCAATACCGTGTTTTCTATGAACAACATAATCTCCCGGCTTAAAATCAAAAGTAACAGTAGTCATGTCTAAAGTTTTTTTATCTTGATTATGATATGAAGGATCTTGCTCATCTTGGCTTTTAATAAATTTATCTTTTAAAGAAATGAATGCTATTTTGGGAGATTTTAATGCAAAGCTTTTTTCGATTAAATTATCAATAATAATGACTGGCGAGTGAGCTTTCACGCTTTTAGATTGCTCATCATCATCAATAACTTGAACATCCGCACTGCCAGTAGGTAAAAATCTGCTTTCTATATGAATATCATCTAAGCTATCAAGACTCTCTAAATAATTAATGTTTAATTTTCCAAGATCGCGTTTAAGGTTTGATAGCTGAGCATAGTTATCAACGCTTATATATGTTAGAAATTTTTTGTCATAAAATTCTTTTATTGCAAAAATATTTTTGTCGTCTGCCGGATGAAGCTTAGGATAAATAAGTTCAATTTTTATGTCTGGAGGAATAGAACTCTGAGACAAATTGCTAAAGGTAATACGTTGATTCTTACTAAAATTTACCATATTAGGACGCAAAAAATAATCATCAAGTTCGGCAATGTCAAGTTTATTATCTTTGTAGCTTTCTAAAATGTTGTCGTAAGCACGGTTTAGCTCATCAAAAATTTGCTTTGGCTGAAGAAAAATAACAAGGCTAGCCTCTGGACAATAATCAACAATACTGTGCATTTTTTTGCAACTAAACGGTTCATAAATTCTTTCACGCTCAAAATTTATTCCGCTTTTTATCTTTTCAAAATCCTCACTTATTTGTTTGTTTGTTGAAATTTCATCTTTCAACTTATGTTCAATCTTTAAAATTGCGCTGGCATTATAATTCAAACTAGATGCAGGCCAAATTTCAATTTTATCAAGCTCCGAAATGGTTTGTCCACTAGATGGTAAAACACTTCGTATACTTTCAATTTCATCATCAAAAAAAGAAATTCTAAAAACACGATTTGTATAAGCTTCGTAAATATCTAAACTGTCACCTAGTCTTTTAAAATATCCGCATTTTTCTATAAAGTCACTTTTTACATAGCCAATGCTACATAACTTTTGTTCAAAGCTTTTTAGATCAATAAGTTTATTGTTAGAAGTATCATAGACCAAATTTTTGGATTCTAATATAAACGCAGGATTAAAATATGATTTATTAAGACAGCTTAATTCTAATAACGCACTTGCAGAAGTTATAACCAGTTTATCTGTATTTAAAATCGCATGATAAGCATAAATTTTACTGGCAACGTTTTGTGGCTGCTCTTTGGTGTCATCCCAGGGTAAAGAATTCAAATTTTTTAAAAGACAAAGTTTTTCTTTGGGTAAAAAAGATAAAAGGTAACCATGTAAGTCAATAGCTTCGCTTAAAGATGGCACAATAATTAAGGTTGATTTTTTAAGTTTCGTGTAAAGCGACGCTAAAATAATTGCACTACACGCTTTTTCATCCTTAATAAATACATCGTGATTTGCTTTTAACTTTTTAAGAATACTAGCAAATTCTTTGTCTTTAAAAAGTGCATTTGAAAAATCGTCAATAAACATATTCTGCCTATTTATGGTATGGATGATTGTTAATAATACAAAATGCGCGATAAATTTGTTCAAGCAAAACCACTAGCGCCAAGTTGTGAGCGAGCGTGATTTTACCAAAAGAAATTTTTTCTTTAACTGCCTTTTTTATTGTTGCTGCAACACCGCAAGAAGAGCCTACGATAAAACACAAATGAGAATTACCTGCAGATACAATTGACTTAAAGTGTGTTGCAAGTTCTAAAGAAGAAAACTCCGTGCCCTCAATATCTA
>JAKSUU010000209.1 GCA_024408695.1 Coriobacteriales bacterium
CAAAAATTAATATAACCTTAATATCTAACTTTGTTTTTATTTGAATCTAGTTATTAGTTTATTTGTTATAAAATATTAATAGATTTAGAAATTAAGTGTAGATATGAATAAAAAAAGAGTATTAATAATTTCTATTGTTGCAATTGTTTTGTGCATTGGTATAATTGTTATTCTTTGTGTATCAATGAAAGCTTGTTATGTTGAGCCTACACATGAGCCAGACACAAATGCTCTTTCCCAGGAATCTTTAGAAAAAAAGAGGGAAGAGACTCCATTGCCTTCACAAGGTGACAATGCACTTGGGGCTTTTAACAATGATCATTTTTCAAGAATTGCACAAGATCCACCAGTTTTTATGGTTTTCAGTTCTTGGGCAGATGACAAAAGCATACCTAATTATTCATTTACGCTTGAAAGCAATGAAGATAAGGCTCAGTGCATAAAATATTTAGAAAGTTTGTCTATTGGCCAAGAAGTTGAATTTGAAAATCTAAATCAAAATATTAAAAGTCACCTTTTTGCTTCGTGGGATGATGGCGGTTTCGATATGAATCTATATGGAGACTGCGCTATGATTATCTCTGGTGATGGTACAGATCATTATTATAAAATAAACAACTGGCAACCATTTTATAATTGGTGTATTTCTCGCGCAACAGATGTTGGCTATTAATAATCTTGTCAAATAAAAAAGCGATAATCAATGTAGTTGGGGCTGGTCTTGCTGGTTGCGAAGCATCTTTGCAATTATCTGCGCGTGGTTTTTATGTTCGACTTTTTGAGATGCGTCCTAAATTACAAACCGGCGCTCATAAAACTGACAATTTTGCCGAACTTGTTTGTTCAAATTCTTTAAAAAGTTTAAACCCTGCAAGTGCCGCAGGATGTTTAAAAACTGAACTTGGCATTCTTGGCAGCGAGCTTTTAGAGTGTGCTTATGAAGCTCAGGTTGCAGCAGGTCAGGCTCTTGCTGTTGATCGTGAAAAATTTTCTGCGACGGTCAAAAAGCGTATTGAAAACCAGCATAATATCGAAGTGGTGCGGCAAGAGTATTCGGCCTTGAATGCGGATGCTGCGGATTATACTATTATCGCAAGTGGTCCATTGACCAGCGATAATCTTGCGCAAAGTGTGATTGAAATTACTGGTGGCAACAGTGCAATGTCGTTTTATGATGCGGTCGCACCGATTGTTGATGCGGATTCTCTTAATAGGGACATAATTTTTGAGCAGTCACGATATGATAAAGGTGATTCAAGCGATTATTTGAACGCTCCTTTTGATAGGGACGAATATTATGCTTTTATAGATGCTTTGTTGAATGCCGAGCGCGTAATTGCAAAAGATTTTGAACAAAAAGATTTATTTTGTGCTTGTCAGCCTGTTGAAGAGGTTGCACGCAGTGGACGAGACGCTCTTCGGTTTGGCGCTTTAAAGCCTGTTGGATTGGTAGACATTCGTACGGGCATGCGCCCATATGCTTGTGTGCAATTGCGTGCCGAAAATAACAATAAAACTGCTTATAATTTAGTTGGTTTTCAAACAAATTTAACTTTTGGTGAGCAACAACGTGTGTTTAGGATGATACCTGGCTTGGAAAATGCAGATTTTTTGCGTTATGGTGTTATGCATCGAAATACATTTATTGATTCTCCTAGGGTTTTAACAAGGCAATTCTGTTTACCCAGTGATACGCGCGTTCATTTTGCTGGTCAAATTACCGGAACAGAAGGCTATACAGAGGCGATTGCATCTGGACTTTTTGCTGCATTGAGTGTTACGGCGCAAGTTTTGGGAAGCAAGGAACCTATATTACCAACAACAACTGTATTGGGTGCACTTTTTGACTATGCAACCGACCCTAATACAAAGGATTATCAGCCTATGCATGTTAACTTTGGAATTATTGAGCCGTTGCCACAACGTGTAAAGTCAAAAAAGGAAAGGTATGCAGCTTATGCTGCTCGTAGTGAGCAAGAGATGAAAGGATTTGTTTTATCTTACCCCGAGCTTTTTGCAATACCTGGGGGACGCTAACCTAAGTGTTGCTTTTAACAAAGATTT
>JAKSUU010000021.1 GCA_024408695.1 Coriobacteriales bacterium
GATTGCGTTTGAGAAAAATACATACTAAAACATGCAAAAAGTAAAGCAAGTGTAAGGATTAAAGCTATTGCGCATGCCAAACTCGTAAAGCCATCTTCATTTCTAAATTTATTATATATGCATAGTTCATTTTTCATTTTTACCTTATTTCCATTGGCTAATCCAGTCCTGCGGATTCACGCTTTTACCTTCCAACCACACAGGATATATATTTGCACTCGCTTTAGTTTCAATCAAAATATTATTAGAATCATCCTTCTTATTTAAAAGGCTTGCACCAATACCTAGAAGAGGTAAGGGCCTTACATGATTCGTTATAGTTACAGTTTCACAAGTTTCTTCATTACAAATTTTTACATCCCAAGAATCCATGCCACCTATATGAAACACATCTACGTTTGGAATTGCTCCTAACCTTCTTTGTGCAAATAAGTGAAGATTTTCATTATCGAACGTAGCTGTTGCAGCTAATCGAGCCGTTTGTACAGCAGCAGATTGCATTACGCATTTGTCATACAACAAAAAACATGGTTGCAAAAATAACCCAAATATTACAAAAAGCAAAGGTAGCAAAATCGCAGCTTCTACACTTGCCTGTCCTTTTGATTCTTTAAATAAGACGATTTTAATATAAGAACGCATCAACAAATCCTTCTAAGCTATTTATATCATGAGAGCCAAAAGTTTGTATGAGTTGACCTAATCCGCCATCAGCAATAAAATGCACAAGTGCACCTAGAGCACAAGTTACAAGCATTAATACGATACCAACAAGTAAATACTCTAGACTTGCTTGACCCTTACTTTTAAAGAGTGCTCTTTTAACAAAATTGTGACAAGCACTAATTTTATAACCCATTAATACCTTCCTGTATAGAATTCCAGAGTTCTGCTAGTTTGTCTTTAAATAAAGTGATTGCAATAATCGCAATTACTGCAAGAACACCCACTAAAATGGCATATTCTGTGGTGCCTTGCCCTTTTTGCGATTTTAATTTACCTAAAAATGTGCTCCACTTAGCTAAAAGATAAAAATAAAAATTGTTAATCCTTTTCATATTCTTCCTTTCTACCTAAACCAAAATAAATTAAACTCCAGAGTAAACAAATTGAATTACTACTGGTCCAACTACAAAAATAAGCATTGCTGGCAAAATGCAACAACACATCGGAATCAACATTTTTACAGGTGCTTTTTCTATTTTCTTTTCTATGCTTGCAGTTTTTTTACTTCGAATGTCGTCCGCAAAAT
The DNA here is from genome assembly GCA_024408695.1 of Coriobacteriales bacterium. GTDB lineage: Bacteria > Actinomycetota > Coriobacteriia > Coriobacteriales > QAMH01 > JAKSUU01. The sequence goes on from JAKSUU010000021.1 coordinate 1,253, forward strand.
TTTTAAGCATATCCGCAATAGGTGCACCATGTTTAATTGCATGAATGACTGTGTTACAAAAACGCTCTATCTCTGATGACTTTATATTTTGTGTAAGATCTTCTAAGGCCTTTTGTCTAGAACAAATTCCATTGTTCCATTTAAATTGGGCATTGCTTAAAGCTAAAGATAATGCTCCATCAAATTTTGAACAATACATAGCTAAAGCACTGTCAAAAGATAATCCAGAACTTATTCCCATGGCAATAATATCAGAGCAACTGTCCAGAGAATTTTCACATTCCAACATCAATTTTTTTTGTTTTTGTTTGATTAATAAATTAGGAATTTTTTTAGACATAATAAAACTAATTGCAAGTAAAAATGGTAATACATATGGTGAAAAGCTAAACGATAAAATAAGGCTTGCAGCCAACAAAAGAATTAATAGTAGTTTTTTGTCTTGCAATACATCATTTAAACAAAGTTTATTTGAACTTAAACTAATACGACTTTTCACTCTAACAAAAACGGCAACAAAATAATTAGCCAAAATGTACAGAGTAATTGCAAGAAAAATTATGGATAAAATTTTTAACAACAAAGACATATTATCCTATCTTTAAATCAATGTTTAAGTTAAGTGTTTTTCGCACCAATAAAATACCAAGAAGTTCTAAAACAATTGCAAGAATAAATAAAAATATTCCAAGTATATTAGTAAAAAAATAAGCAAGGTAACCTGGTTGCAAAAAACTTAAAACTGCAAGCAGAATAAAGGGCATTATGGCAATGATTTTGCTTGATAATTTTGCCTGAGCAGTTTTCGTTTCTAATAAATTTTGCATAGTCATATATTGTTTTAATAGTTGTGATGTACTTTTTAAAATTTCACTTAAAGACCCGCCGCATTCATGTTGAATTTCCATTGCAATTGATAGAAATGAAAATTCAGTAATGGTATATTTTTGACGCAATCTTTCCATAGCAGCATCGAAAGTATAGCCTGCTTGCATATCCCAAACTGCCCCGCTTAATTCTTTAGCAAGTGGTTGCTTTACATTTACAGAAGCATAATTTAAAGACTTAACAAGGGATGAACCACTATCCAAAGCAATACAAATAAGACGTATGGCATCAGGCATTTCTTTTCTTATTAATGCACCTTGTTTTGAATGCTTGAAACGCAATAAATATTTATTTATTTTATTGTGATGACCAAGCTTTTTAGAAAAAGTTTCTATTATTTTTGCTCTATTAGAATACGAATCTAATTCTATATTTAAGTGTTTTCTTTTAATTTTAGTTTTAATATCTAAAATAACTGCAATTAATATCTTCACTAAATTAAAAGTCGCAAACGCAACGAATACTAAGGCAAGCACTAGCAAAATTGCAGAGAGGATTTCCATAAGGCCACCTCCTTTTCAGTTGCAATCTTACTATACGGCAAAAAATCAACCCAATCAGGGCAAACTTCCCATATGTATTCATTAGTCTTTTTATCTAGTTCGCAAACGCACTCATAATCTTTAGAATCTAAATTTTTAGCTACTATCTTTGTTATAGCGCGTTTTCCGCTACCTAAACGGTCTTGTTGCACAATTAAGTCAAGTGCAGAAAATATTTGAGCTTCTATAACGTTTATAGGCAAATCCATACCATAACGTACCATCATAACAAGTCTGGTTATTACTTCGCTTGGTGAATTAGCATGAAGAGTTGTAAGAGAACCATCGTGACCTGTGTTCATAGCTTGAAGCATATCCGCAGCTTCGGCACCACGACATTCTCCTACAACAATTCTATCAGGGCGCATACGCAAAGAATTCACAACTAGATCTCTAATAGATATTTGCCCATTGCCCTCGCTATTAGCCTCGCGCGCTTCCATACGAACAACATGAGGATGTCTGTCAAACTTAAGTTCAGCAGAATCTTCAATGGTAATGATTCTTTCGTTAAAGGGTATTTGTTGAGATAAGGCATTTAGAAGAGTGGTTTTGCCTCCGCCGGTACCACCACTAACGGCAATATTTTTACGAGCTCGTACGGCCCATGATAACAATAAAGCAATTTGACTTGTCATTGACTTCATGTCAACCATATCCTGCAAAGAAAATGCATTTTGTCTAAATTTTCTAATTGTTAAAGATGTTCCATCAATTGAAACTGGTGCAATCACCGCATTAACTCTATGACCTTCAGACAAACGAGCATTAACTATTGGACTTTGCTCATCTATTCTGCGTCCTAAAGGTGCAACAATCCTATCTACCACTAACCGCAATTGCTCATCTGATTCGTAATGTTGTTTTGATGAATATATAACACCATTTTTTTCATAAAATACATGTTTGTATCCATTTACCATGATTTCTGTGACACTATCATCATTTAATAAATTCTCAATGGGGCCAAGTCCTAAAATTAGATCTAAAATTTCGGTGCTAATTTCTTTTCTATCTTCATCGCTTACTTTTGAAAATTCTTTATCCATAAATATTTGTTCAATCAATACAGACAATTCTACACGCGCAATATTTCGACCCTTAGACACAAGTTTAGCAATATGCTCGCTTGGAATCTTTTCGTACAAGATATCTCTAACTCTAGATTTAACTAAGTTAACTTTGTAACTACTAGAGGGGCTTACAGAGATTTTTTTATTTGAATAGTCGCTTAAATTCATAGAATAATCTACTTGAATATACTTGTTGTATTGATAGGCTCGTCTGTATAAATCAAGCCTAAATGAGGTAAAATTTCATGGAGCAAAGACCTTATATCTCTAACCGTAGAATTGTCTATTGAAATTAATTCTTCTAAGTTAGAACTTGAAATATATTCCTCTATAATGGATTTTCCATCGCTTACAGTAAAAATGTCTTTACTGCCTATAGTCTTTTTTAAATCGTCTTGCGAAATTTTTACCCTAGAATTAAATTTATTATATATAATCACCATACGGCTTAGAGCCACACCAATTCTAGTACACAACTCACTAGCTTTTATTGCACCAAGAATTGATGAAACTCTACTGTCACAAACCATATAAAACAAACTTGACTCTAAAAGTAAGTTAGCTGTAAATCCATTCCAAAAAGCACCCGTATCTGCAAAAACCAAACTATGTTTTTTTCTTATTAAACTTATTTTGTCGCTAACATTATCGCTAGTTTTTTCTGCAAGCTCCGGGAATAAAGGAGCCTTATACAAATGCAAGTTAGGCGCTATTTGTATGGGGTCTTCTAAAGTAGTGTCACCTAGAGTTGGAAGATCTTCATCTAAACCCAACCAATATCCATAATCACCAAATTGTAAATCTCCCTCAACTAGTACGGTATCAATTCCACTTGCTGCACACAGACGCGCACTAATTAAGGCAAGACTTGATTTCCCTACCCCACCACTAGCAGAAACACAAGAAATTAATGGTGCTAGATTTCCGTTTTTTGTCTCGTGCAATCTTAGCTCATTAAAATACGCATCGTCTGAATAAAAATCATCATAGTACTGAGGCGCATCGAGCTCTAACAGCTCCTGCTGTGTAGGTAGTAAACTATTTGCATACACATCCATCTTAGTCCTTTCTCTATTGATTATTATTTTTAGATTTATCACTTTGTACTGCAGGTAGTGCCAAATGTATTGTTCCATTAGAAGATGCTTTCATTAATGCCGAAACGCTATCGCTTTCTACAGCTAAAGTTACCCATGTGATTTCTTCTGTATCTTTTGAATTTTTAGTAGATTTATTTGTTTCTAAAACCAAAATATTTTTGCCTAACAAAACAATATTATTTTTGTCTGTTTCAACATAGACATCAACGAAAGAACCTGCGCGAATAGCTCCACCTACAGCTAAAACATCATCGGACGAAATGCTTACTGCCTCTAAGCCAGAAGGCACATTAATTCGCGAACTTCCGTCTCCTATTCTTTCGAATAAAAGTACTTCATTATTTTGAATATCTACTGCAGCGACTTGATCATCTATGTCATCTAAACTAGATATAGTCGTTCCTTTTGGTAGTAAATCTACAAGCCAGGTTTTAAGTTCGCAATTAGAAGAATTTAATACTTCTCCTGCACCTATATCTTTTGTAGCAACTACAACTTCCGTACGTTCTCCACCATATTTATTTATAGCTAAATCTCTTGCGACTTTAGCTTCTGAACTTACAGTTGCTGTATACCCAAAAACACACAAACTCGCTAATGCTGCACAAGCTATTGCCAAAATTAAATTTTTTTTGCTCGCTTTCACACGCCACTCCAAAACACAGACATTGGCATACTAGCATGTCAAGCTATAAAAATTCAATGAATTGCAAAGAAATTTTTAGTGAAAATTTAAAGGATAATGCCAAAAATAATCAAAGTCTTATCAAAAAAAATTGGATTTAAACTGAATTATAGATGAATAATAAGGAAATAATTCTAAAATTTTACTGAATTTATACTAAAAAAAGCAAATATCCACACGTATAATACATGTAAACATGCAAAAAAAATTAAAATAAGGATTTTATGGTTTCTTTAATTTAATAGAAGAGCAAAAGAAGGAATACAAAAGCCAATGATTAATAGGCCACAAACCACAATAATTAAAACTCTTTTGATAAGTTGTTTTCTATCTTTAGCTTTTCTTTCTAAAAAAGCTTGCATTTGAGCTTCTTCTTGTTTTTCTTTGTTTTTTGACATTTTATTTCCTAAACCTCGCCCTTAAATATTATACCTAAACTACAAAACTAATTTGTGTAATTATAAATGGCAAATTTACCTTTTAACACGTTCAACTAACTCATTTTGAAAATTATCTAACAATTCTTCTCTATAATCAATATCGTCCCTAAACATAATAATATTTTCACGCAAACACGAAATATCCTTAACAATTTGTTTGCGTTTTAGTTTTCCTTTGTGGTTAAAAGAATCATACAAAATTTTGCCATTTACCATAGTCATCATAACATTATCCTGATTACAAGTATAAACGACTGCATTAGCAGGATTAGTTGTTGGAATTTGATGGCTCTTGCTAAGATCCACAGCAATAATATCCGCTTGCTTTCCAATATCAATACTGCCTACCTTGTCATCTAAATTTAAAGCCTTAGCAGAATACAAAGTTGCAAGTTTCAAAACATAATCTGTAGAAACATTTAGTTTGGTATCATCTGGATGCAAAGATCTGTTCATCATTAGGGCAAAACGCATTTCATCTAATAAATCGGTAGTATCAACAGAAGCTGGAGAATCTGTGCCAAGACCAACCGTAAGCCCAGCTTCGATAAATTTATCAACTGGACAATTTCCCATACCAAGTTTTGCATTAATGCGTGGGCAATATGCAATATTTACATTATTATCATAAAGAATTTGCAAATCATCGTTATCAATGTGAATGGCATGAACTAACATAACGTTTTTCATGTCTAAGGCATGCCAATTATGTAAATATCTGATTGGAGTGCAACCAGCAGGCAACCAAGGCGCATCTGTAAAGCCCATAATTTTTCCAATTTCTGATGCATGCACAGAAAAAGGAGAAGATCCATACTTTATAAAGTCACTCTCAGCCTTATTACCAGCAGCATGCATGGCAAAGCGTAAATCACTATTACCTATTGTGCTTGAAATTTCTTGATATAAACTAGGATGACAAGTATATACATGACCAGCGCTTACACCTAATTCAACTCGTGATGCATCTACATGCGCAGCTATAGATTCAATCTCATTAAAACCATCTTTTACACAAGATTTAACTTTGTCAGCATGAGCTGTGAAAATTTCGTGATAAACTATTCCTCTAAGACCAGCCTGATTTATTGCAATTGCCCCTGCCGGAGTGCGGCCAAAGTCTGCAACTGTAGTAATTCCGCTTGCAATGGCCTCGAGTGCTCCTAGTTTTGCAGAAGATTCCCAATCTTTTTGAGTAAAAAATATTTCTGCACTTAAAACGGCTCTTTTCCACTCAACATAAGGCATGCCTTCAAAAAGTCCACGCATTGCACTATAAGCCAAATGACAATGTGCATCAACCAAACCCGGCATAAGGGCAGCTTGACCATAATCAATGACCTTTTCTTTTTTATATTTTTTTTCGAGTTCGTCTGCTGGACCAAAATCTAAAATTTTATCTTTTTTTACATAAATCGCACCATCGGTAATATATGTTGAGGTAATTGGTAATAAATATTTTGCTTTTAAAATCATAACAATCTCGCCTTAAATATATGCACCAAATTATGAGTTATTTGCTTTTGCACTTTCAGCTTTTTTACTAGCGTTAGACTTGCCTTTTGACTTTTTGCCAAAGGACTTTTTTTCTGCTGCTCTATTTTCTAATTCTTTTTTAATCTTTTTTTCTTCTTTTTTAGAAATATGAACTTTTTCTTTGTATTCCTTTTTAATCTTTCTAATTGGAATAAGATCAATAACAAGAGCTAGAATTAAACCTCCGTAACCTAAGCCCAAACTTACAAAGGTAAGAGGACTTCTATATTCGCTTAATGATTCTAAAAATCTTCCTTCATTAATAGCCCATGAAAATAAAAACGATGATAAAACTCCAATGACTGCAAGCACAACACAAACAATCCAAATTTTACGCCATCTTTTATAGCGCGAATCGTGCTTAGCCTGTGCATCTACGGCAGCACTACGTATACGTTGGGATTGTTTTTCTTCTTTATTTTTTTGTTTAATGGCTTCTTTTTTTTGCTTTTGTTTAGCTGTTACAGTTTTTTGATAAACAGTAGAGCCTGCCTTAGATTTAATTTTTGCAGAACTTGCACTCTTTTTACCATTACCTTTATATTCTTTGTTAAGGTTTCGTGTGTTATTGTAACTTCTTTGAGTCATTTTCTTCCTTTTCTTATTTAAGGTCTAAGCCATTATTATCATTTAAATACATTCAACGCCAATTTCTTGTTTAACAAGTTCAAACGCTGCTTCGATGCAAGGGGCCATATCGTAATATTTGTAGGCACCTAATCGACCTGCAAAAATAACATCATTTTCTTGTTTTGCTAAATCTTCATAAGATTTGAAAAGCTGCGAATTTCTATCATCATTTACAGGATAATAAGGCTCGTCGCCTTCTTCAAACTCTTTTGAATACTCTTTAGAAATTATCGTATCTTTAATAGAATTGCCATGAACATCTTTTGCAAACTCAAAATGTTTATGTTCAATAATGCGTGTATAAGGTACATCTGCACTTGTAAAGTTTACTACTGCATTACCTTGATAATTTTCAACACCTTCTAAAACTTCTGTTTCAAACTTAACAGTTCTATAGTCAAGTTTGCCAAGCTTAAAGTTAAAATATTCATCAATTGCACCTGTATATATAAGTTTATCTGCAATATCTTTAAAGCTTGCACCAGCAACAATTTCATCAAAGCTTGTGCCTAGCTTTACATCAATTCCATCAACATCAAGCAATTTTTCAAATATTTGAGTGTAGCCACCAATAGGTATTCCCTGGTAAATATCATTAAAATAGTTATTGTCGTAAATAAAACGAACTGGTAATCGTTTTATGATAAAAGAAGGCAAATCTTTGCATTCACGACCCCATTGTTTTTGTGTATATTCTTTAATAAGCTTTTCATAAATATCGCGACCCACAAGAGAAAGCGCTTGTTCTTCTAAATTTTTTGGTTCTGAAATGCCTTCTGCTTGACGTTGTTTTTCGATAATCGCCTTTGCTTCTTCAGGAGTTTTAATTACCGGATGGTAAGTCTTTTCATTGATGATGACACCATCTGTCTTTATCTTTTCAGCACTTTCTCCCTCTGCAACAACACAGAATGACAGATTCTCTAATCCTGAAAATCCATAGATAAAGTAAGCACCAACGGCGCCTGCACCGATCAGTGCAACATTTTTAATCTGCATATCCAAATCCTCATTTCTTTTTGCTTTTTGTAACTAGTCTCTACGTTTCATTGTATTTGACCCTCTGTAAAAAAGCAAGGAAAAGCACCTGCAGAAGTTCCCATTTTCGAAAGATGAAACGGAATTTTACTTTTGCAATTTACACACAGAAGTGATAGAACGCGATACCTTATGAGTATAACGACACCACCTATCTTGTATTGGAAGTATGAGAAAACCTGTGTTATAGTTACATCATCAAAGAAAACAACACATCAGAGAGATACAAACAATCAGTACAGAAGATGTGAATATCAAAAAGGAGGACAAAGATATGTTAAAGAAAATCGATAGCTTTTTAAAGGAATACTACAGAGAGTGGGGTTATAAATAAAGCAATCATGTTAAGCAGAGAAAAAGAAGTTAGATTCCCGGAAGTACTGGTATTAACAATCTGAAAAAGGGAATTCAAGAGAAGAGGAAAGATTATAAGTATATATGAAAAAAGTGAATATCAGAGATGTTAATTAAACGGGAGTGCCGCACTTGAAATCAGCAGCACTCCCGTTTTAGTTCTGTTATTTGTTCTATTTTGAGATATTGGCTTTATGGCGGCTCATGATGAATGCGGAGATCACGAGTACGATTGGGAAGATGCTTCCTGCAAGCATACCGGCCTGGAGGTTATCTCCGGCACTTTGTGTTACGAAGCCTACAGCTGCAGGACCTACAGATCCGCCTAAGTCACCTGCCATTGCAAGAAGAGCGAACATTGCAGTTCCGCCCATTGGGATCTTGCTGGATGTGATGCTGATGGTTCCAGGCCACATGATTCCGACTGAGAAACCACATACGATACATCCCATAAGGCCGATGATCGGCAGAGAAGATAAGGATGCAACCAGATAGCAGAGCAGGCAGAGGATACCGGAACCGATCATGAACTTTGTAAGTTCGATCTTCTCGCCATATTTTCCGTAGAAGGTACGGCAGATTCCCATTGAGATCGCAAACATACATGGACCTGCGATATCACCTACACTTTTTGTCAGCTGAAGAGCAGACTCGGCATAAGCGGATGCCCATTGTGCCATGGAAAGTTCGCTGGCACCGGCACAGATCATAAGTACGATAGCTACCCAGAAAAGAGGAAGCTTAAACAGTCCAAGGATTCCAAGACCTTCTCCTTCCTCTGTCAGATGCTCGATCGGGCAGTTCATGAAGTTAAAGATATTATAGATTGGAATCAAAGCCCAGAGACAGGCCATAACAGGCCAGAACTTGATGCCGAACACA
>JAKSUU010000210.1 GCA_024408695.1 Coriobacteriales bacterium
ATTAGAAGCATTAGCTAAAGAAGAAGCTGCTTGTTTGTGAAAACTTTTGTAACTATTATTTTGCTTAAGAATATTATCTTTGTTAGACCTGGCTTTTCCTTTATCTATCGTTTGATATAAATTTACGACTTCTTGAGCCACACCTGGAGCACTAGGCTCAACTGCATGCGGAGGAGTTGCATCAAGTAATGCAATTTTTTTATCCCATAGTATTGCACCATCAAGACTGTCTGGATCGCTGCTGCAATGGATTAATTCAACAAGCTGCCCATTTTCAAGTGCAGATGCTGCAATCTCTTTCATCATAGATGACTTTCCACAACCTGGCCCACTTTTTAAAAGGTATAGATACATATCAGGAACATTCTCTAACAGGTTAAAATATCCATAAAATCCATTTGCTGATGATACGCCAAGGAAAGTATCAAATTTAGTATTCATTTTAATCCCCTTTCGATTTTTTATTACTTCTAAATGTTAGAGGGTAAATAACCATAAAAATAAATGGTATTGAGGCTCTAAGCAAAAAATATACTAAATTAATTTTGAAAAAATTACCTACTGGTTCAACTATTGCTGTCCAATAAAAAATAACAAGTATGGCACCTATGAAACATCTTTCGACTTTTTTAGCTGGTGATTTGCATATTTCAAATTTTACATATCTTCTTTCTACAAACCATCCAAGTAGAGCTCCAAAAAACATTCCTGGGTCTTTAAAGCCATTTACAGTCATAGTGACTGGGTCAACTATAAGCTTTCCATCTATATAATCCATAGGATAATTTTTTGTATAAATATATATAAGTGCAGCTATACAAGCGATGATTCCTACAATCAAAACAATTACATCATTATTTGGTTTTTTGGATACAAACTTTGATACCGCTGAAACCGTTGCTATTGCTAAAATGCCAAGTAATGCCCCTACCAATACATCTTGTGGAGTATGCACACCAACATATAGTCTAGAAAACATAGTTAAAAAAATCATTAGCGCAAAAACAACACATAGTTTTTTATGCTTACGATAATAAAATATAAGTGCAGAATAAAAACTGCTGACCGATGTACTGTGTCCACTAGGAAAAGAATATCCTGATGCGCCTTTCATAACAGATTCAAGAGGCTTAATTTTGTTGTTTTTTATCCAAGGTCTATATACTGCAAAAGTGCTTTTCAATATTGCATTATAAAAGCATCCTACACCATATGATGTTATACCTAGAATACCTGCTTTTTTATCTACTGCCCAAAATAGTATCAAAGCTGGAATTAGAATATAATAATCGACAGCTATTGTAGTTATAAATGCAAAGAAATCATTAAGGCAATTGCCTAAAATTCCTCTAAGATTTTGAAAAAATAATATTATTTCAATATCCATGATAGCTATTTTCTCCTAAATACAAATTTCATAAAATTGTATTTTATCCTTTGTATCAATAAATGCACATTCATTATACGTTAAAATAAATAAACATCTACTGGAATATATGCATATAAACATATAAGTATATAATTTAATTTACAAGCTAAAATGTATTACTCAATAATATAATTTTACTGGTTTTTTTAAAGTAAACTGTAAAAATTCTTTTAAATTTAGTGTAATGTAGACTGGCCCTTGGGTTAACATACCGATACCTTTTTACAGACACAGTAATTAATGTCATTAAAAAATTTTATGTGTCTTATTTTGCCCTAAAAAACTGCGCAAGGAAGAACCTAAAGTTAATTAAAAACAAAAACACGGAGCAAAGCCATTGAACTGGTTACTCACAACACCAGCGTTACAAAAACCACTGCCAGCCACTTGAGCAGCAATATAGCAACGGGAACCACGAATAGGACTGCGCATCCACCAAGGGCTTACATCACTAATTTCATTATATACTTTATTAAATTCATAGTTATCATATGTTATTCCTTCACTTCCTGCATATTGCTCTGCTGAAAGCCTAGTCGCGTAGTGAAGACTTCCGAATGAACTCTCATCACACTCCTTCAATTTTGGACTTGTTCCAAAAATCTCATTTGTACTTGGAAGCCATAATTTAT
>JAKSUU010000211.1 GCA_024408695.1 Coriobacteriales bacterium
TCCATAAGATGTCGTTTAGCGTCTGTATCCAAATCTATGGAATGCACCTTTGCGCGTTGTCCTATTTTAATTTCTGATAAATTCAAACTGTCAAACTTTTATCGATTAAATTTACAAATAAGCATTATAACATATAAAGTTAGCCGCGGTTAACTTTTTTTGTTTAAAGTGTCGGCAAATTTATGTTTTTAAAGTGTCGGCAAATTGATCTTTCGAATAATTAAGAAACTAGCATAAAACCCTTATAGTTTATTTGCGAGTTCTAGTATGAAGTTTTTGCTTTGTTCCCAGCCAAGGCAGGCATCGGTCTTCGAAAGCCCATATGTGATTTCATGAGTTTTACCGTCGTTTATACAGCCGGCTTGCAAGTAGCTTTCTATCATAAAACCACTAAAAAATTGTGCAATATTTGGATTTTTAGAAAGCGTCTGAAGCAAATCGGTGGCAAGCGCTGGTTGTGCATCGGCATCTTTAGAAGAATTAGCATGATTGCAGTCAACAATAAAAGCGGGGTTAGTCAGTTTTTCACCGTTATATATTTCTACAAAATTTTTAAGAAAATCTTCGTTGATGTTTGAATGAAAACTGCCCCAAACATCACTATAGCCACGTAAAATTGCATGGGCAAAGGAATTGCCCTTAGAGGTGACTTCCCAATTTCTGTAAATAAAGCTGTGTGGAACCTGTGCAGCTTTTATGCTGTTAAGATGCGCTTTTGGATCTCCAGTCATTGGATTTTTAAAACCTACAGGAATTTCTAATCCGCTTGCAATAAATCTATGTTCCTGATTTTCGCTCGACCTAGCGCCAATTACGCCATATATTAGCAGGTCAGATAAAAATCTATGAATTTGTGGATATAAAATTTCATCTGCTGCAAAAAGATTAAAGTCTTGAGCGATTTTTAGGTGAAGTTTGCGAATAGAAATAATTCCTTTGAGCAAATCTTCATTTGTGGCATCTGGACTGTGAAGCATTCCTAAATACCCACTGCTGGTAGAGCGTGGTTTTGCAGTAAATACTCGAGGAATAATTAAAAGTTTATTTGTCACTTTTGCTTGCACTAATGCAATGTTTTGACAATATTCGTAAACAGCATCAAAACTATCTGCACTACAAGGACCAATTATTAGTAATTTTTTTGAGGATTTATGCGATAAAATATCCTTAACTTCTTTTAGGCGGGTTTGGCGAAGAGCTGCTAGCTTTTCATCAACAGGGTATTTTTTCTTTATGTCTTTTGGTATAGGTAGTTTTCTTTTAAATTCTAAATTCATAAATTTGCACTTTGTTTAATGTTCAAAAATTTGCACTTAGTTTAGCACGCAAAAATTACAGTTTGCTTGCTAAAATCTCTGAAAAGTCGTCTAGCAAAATCCTGCATTTATATATAAATATTTTATACGAAATAGCATTACTTGTATACATATTTAAATGGCACTCTTTTTAGTGCCTATTATTCATCCAAAAATATATACGAATATTAAATTTTTGTTCATTTTTGATGTTTTTTCTATAAAAAATTAAAAATGCTATAAATTACAGTATTGTATACTTACAACAGAAGTTTGAAAATGAAACTAATTGTTACCGAGAAAAACATTGCCGCTCAAAAGATCGCTTCACTGCTGAGCGACACCAAACCAAAGGCCGACAAAGTTTACAATACGCCAGTATATCGCTTTATTATTGACGGCCAAGATTGCGTTACTGTTGGTTTAAAGGGGCACATAGAAGAAGTTACTTTTCCAGATGAGCTTTCCTACTCTAAGCGCCGTGGATGGGTTGGCATATGTGCAAACGGAGAAACAGTAAAGGCGCAAATTCCAAGAAGTTTTGAAAAACCGCCATGGACAACAAAGCGTAAACCATGGACCGCAGACGGTCTAATTTTAAAGTCTTGGAAAATCCCAACGCTTCCTTATTTATGTTATGCGCCAATAATTAAGGTTCCTAAAGAAAAAGAGATTATTCGTTCGTTAAAATCGCTTGCAAAAAAAGCCGACGAAGCAATTATTGCAACAGACTTTGACCGCGAAGGCGAACTCATTGGT
>JAKSUU010000212.1 GCA_024408695.1 Coriobacteriales bacterium
TTATGTATCTTGACGACATTTTTGGATCTCGCATTCAAACTCTTATGTCTACAGATGCAAACATCGAAAATGCTGTTAAAGATGCAGATCTCGTAATTGGCAGCGTTTTAATTCCTGGTAAATCCGCACCAAAACTCTTTAAAGAAAAATATCTAAAAGAGATGAAAGATGGCGCTGTATTTGTTGATGTTGCTATTGACCAGGGCGGTTGCGGTGAATCCTCTCATGTTACATCTCATGACGACCCAATCTTTATCAAAGATGGTGTTATCCACTATTGCGTTGGAAACATGCCTGGTGCGGTTCCTCGCACATCAACAATTGCTCTTACAAATTCGACACTTCGCTATGGTAAACAAATTGCAAATGCGGGCAGTTTTGAAGAAGCTTGCAAGAAAAATGATGTGTTATATTCCGCACTTAATACATACGCTGGTAAAATCACTTGCAAAAATGTTTATGATAGCGTTCCAGGTTTTGATTTTGTAGATGCAAAAGAGGCTTTCTAATTATTCGTAATTAAAATTTTGTTCACATTATGAGAGCGCTGAATTTCAAACATTTATTTGTTTGAAGTTTAGCGCTCTTTTTTTTGCTTGCAATGGCCCTAATGCCTGCCCCCTCCCGCGCGGAATTACTCAAAACGCATTCGTAGATTTTGATTATCACCCCAATTTGACTGTTGAAAACCAAATAGTTTGACCCGACCTAAGCAAACTAACCAATGATGATGGCATCTACTCATTCAACTGTGTGTATCAAATATGGTACAAAAAATATCAGGTATTATTTGTACCATTATTTATTCCGCATGCAACACTTGGGTTACCCTCCCCCAAGTGTTGCATGTGTTATAATAAGAGAATGAATTCAATTTAGGGAAACCATATGAAAAAATCAATTGCCAAAATCGCTTTTGTAATTTTTGTCACAATAACATTATGCACAGCATTTTCAACAATTGCATTTGCTATACAAAAAGCAGATACTTTTAATACGAGTTCCACATCATCAACAGAGATTAAACTTTCTAGCCCCGACCAGCTTCTCCTTTCAGATTTATGTAACGTTATCACTTCGGTTGATGGCGGAAAAATTATAAAACCCATGAAACGCCTTGCAGGAAGTGGTCGTTATCAAACTATGTTTAAAATTATTCAAGAAGCAATTACGGTTACAAAAGATGGTTCCCCATACGATTATACAAACTCTAAATGCCAAGGTAATCCTATTGTTTTAGCATCTGGTGAAAATTTTCCTGATGCACTCAGCGCAACAGCGCTTGCGGGTTTAGTTGATGGTTGCGTAGTTATAACCAATGGTACAAAATCTACGCTTGAAGAAAGCGCAAAAGATGCTATCGAAAAATTAAACCCAAGCAAAGTTTTTATTGCTGGCTCAGAAGCAGCTGTCTCTAAGGGTATTTTTACACAAATTGAAAATCTTCGTGGCACGACTCCAAAGCGTATTGAAGGTCCAGATAGAATTCATACAGCTTTTGAAATCTATAAAGAAGGAAGAAACTTAGGAACTGGGTGGGGAGATAAGTTTATTGTTGCATATGGATATGGTTATGCAGATGCATTGTCTGCAGCTTCGATGGCATACAAAAAACACTATCCAATTTTGCTTAGCGATTCAAACGGGAATTTAGCTGATGACATTTTAGATACACTTATTGCAGATGGAAAAGTAAATTCATATGTCCTTGGAAGCGAATCAGTTATACCTGCATCAAGTTTTAACTACATTCAATCAAAAACAGGTGGATTAACAAAAAGACTTGGTGGTATTGATCGTTATGACACTTGCCAAAAAATTGTAGAAGAAGCTCTATCGGAAGGTTTAACTTTAAATAATTTTACCTTAGCATATGGTGGCGGTTTTCCAGATGCACTCTGTGCTTCTTCGTTATGCGGATTAAACAACAGTGTTTTATTGCTTGTTAAAGATGATAAGGATGTATGCGATACAATTGTAAGTCTCATTGAGCCTGAGAAAAATAATCTTAAAACAATATTAGGTATTTCCAAATACTTTTCCTTAAAAA
>JAKSUU010000213.1 GCA_024408695.1 Coriobacteriales bacterium
AGCGATAACAATGACTCAAACGGATCCAACAGGACCGGCTGGCACCCGAAAAGTTGAACAAAGAGCCGTAGATGGTCGTAAGATTGTCATCCATTACTATGTGCAAGCTCTCGACGGCAAAGTATTGCATGATATAAACTTTACTTCTTATTATTCTGCTCAAAATGAAATTGTAACTATTGGCACAATGGGTGAAAACCCAACCCCTGACCCTGCCACACCCGCGGCTCCTGCTGCTTAGATTGGAAATTTTATGAGTTTTAATTCAAGTAAACATAAATTAGAAAATATTGTTTGTTATACCAACTCAAATCTTGAATTTTACAAAAATAAATATATTGAGTGTGGCTTAGATAAACTTATTAATTCGCAAAATTTTAATCTTACGCAAACCGATTTTCAAAAGATACCATTTACATGTAAACAAGATTTACGCAATAATTATCCATTTGGTTTGTTTGCAGTAGACAGAAGCGAAGTTGTTCGTTTGCATGCATCATCTGGTACAACCGGTCTTGCTACCGTTGTTGGCTATACACAACAAGATCTAGATATGTGGGCTGATTGTTTTATTAGAGCGCTTAAACTTGCAGGTGTTACTAAAGATATGACTGTTCAGATTGCCTTTGGATATGGTCTTTTTACAGGCGGCATTGGTGCTCATTATGGCGCAGAAAAAATGGGGTGTTGCGTTGTCCCTGTTTCTAGTGGCAATACCAATAGACAAATTAAGCTTATGCAAGATTTTGGTACAGAGGTTTTAGCATGCACGCCAAGCTATGCCATGCATATTGCCCAAACAGCTCTTTCAATGGGCATTGATCCAAAAAGTTTGCCTTTAAAAGTTGGTATTTTTGGTGCAGAACCATCTTCAATAGCATTATTAAAATCTTTAGAAGACACTCTTGGCATTAAAGCCTATGACATTTATGGTTTATCTGAAATTATGGGTCCTGGTGTTGCCAGTATGTGCAAGCAACAACAAGGTCTGCACTTAAATGAAGATAATTTTTATGCAGAAATTATAGATCCTAAAACAGGACAAAATCTTCCTAATGGCCAGCTTGGGGAACTTGTAATTACTACTTTAACTAAACAATGCTGCCCTTTAGTACGTTATCGAACAGGTGACATCACTAAAATTTATGAAGAAAGCTGTTCTTGCGGATTAAAAGACATGCGCATTGATAAAATTTCGGGTCGAAGCGATGACATGTTAATCATTCGTGGTGTTAATGTATTTCCTAAGCAAATTGAGCAAGTTATTGCCCAATTTAAAGAAATCGTTCCTTACTATCTTATTACTTTAACTAATGAAAATACTCTTGATAAAGCAGTTTTGCAGGTAGAACTTGCCCTAGATTTCGATTTAGATGAAGTTAAAAAAATTGAAAAATTAAAACGTGATATTGCAAATGAAATTAAGGCTCAAACTCAGGTGAGCATGCAAATCCAGCTTGTCCAGCCCAATACTTTAAAACGTTACGAATCTAAATCTGTTCATGTTGTTGATAATAGAAAATAAAGGAATAATATGATTAAACAATTAACAGTTTTTCTAGAAAATGAAAAAGGTCGTCTTAAAGAGATGCTAAGCATTCTTAAAGACAACAATATAAACCTCGATTCTTTTATGATTGCAGAAACTGCTGATTATGGGATTGTTCGAATCCTTACCAAAGACGTAAATTATGCTCAGCAAATACTTGCTTCTAAAGGTTTCAATTGCCGCAGTGTTGATGTTATAGGTGTTAAACTTTCTAACGAATGCGGAAGTCTTGTTCCTTTATTCGACTTATTATCAAATCACAATATTAACGTAGAGTACAGCTATTGTTTTGCCACCATAGATAATCTTGCAAATTTAGTTATTAAAACAGATGTTGATGTTAGTGATCTTTTACAAAACAGTGGTTTCGAACTTTTGCAAATCTAGTTTTTTATGAAAAGTCATAAAAAAATA
>JAKSUU010000214.1 GCA_024408695.1 Coriobacteriales bacterium
GGCGACTCTTATACATTTTGTTTGTGACACGTTTTTCCTTACGCTTCTGTGCCTAAAAACTATTTAATCTATTTTATATGATCTCTTCAAAAAATTATGAATCTTTTTTTGTTGCTTTTTCAACTTCATTGCTGAAGTAATTTTGATTTAGCCAAAAACATTTTTTAACCACGGGTATTCCATAAGGCGTCATACATTTATCGTCAGAATTTCTTCCGTGAGGGCGAACATGGCAACAGCGATTTTCAGTTGATTTAACTGAATTTTCTGCGTGTCCTTCATTTACTCGCTTTTGCATTTCTTCGTAACATTTTTTTGCTTCATCTAAATCTTGATCCGGCATTTGCCAAAAAGTAATCTCTGATAGTTTATATATTCCAGAATCAAATTCATCCTCACGATAAATAATAAGTAGATATTTGGTTTGAAGATACTGATAAAAATTGCTATCTTTAAAAGATGTTTGTGCAAGTTTGCAATAATCAAAGTAGGGAAAAGAAACTGCCTCTTTTAGTTTGCCGTTTTTCTTAATCCTAATCGTTTTTGTTTTAATGTTAGCTTTTTCAAATTCTTCGATTTTAGACTCTTCCTTTACATTCAAGATTTTTTTTGTAATTAAATTTCCGATATTTTTAGGTATTTTATTTTTATCGTTTATGTATCCAAATTTTTGAGCTAACTCAGCTTGTGTCAAACCTATATAAGGTTTAAATCGTTTTTTAATAAGAGTTAATAATGGTGTTGCAGCTTCGGTTTTGTCGCGTTTGATATTATCAAAATTATCTAAGAATTTATTCTGAATAGTAGTCATGTAAGAATTTTTCAGAGCCCATGCTCTTGGTTTTGCGGGCTCGTTAGAAAATGGTTGTTTTCTTCTGTCGGTTGCCTTCCGTCCTTTTGTACAAGCCTCAAGATAGAGTGTATCACTACCAGAAATTTCGTGTGCATTACCCGCTTTTATCTTATTGACTATCGTTTCCCAATCCTGCTTAATAACCGTTAAATCTTCATCTGGTATGCCCCAACGTATCACAGAAACTATTTCATAATCTAATGGGTCTTTTTCTTCTTCATATAAATAGGAAATTAGCAATATATCATTAGATTTTTCAAGAAAATGTGATGTTTCAAATTTCTCATTTACAACGTCCATATAATTTATCATGCCAATTACTAGACGTTCTTTTGCACGTAATTGCCCATTTTTTATTTTCTTTAAAGGTGTTGTTTTTAATTCCATTCCGACTTCAGCAAAATCTGGATTTGAATCACTGTTTAAGTCGTATTGAAAGTAGGCATATTCGATTGCATTTCCAAAAGATCCCTTGCGGATTTTTGGGTTGTCAATTTTTTCAATGTTTACATGTTCTCTAAGCGTTGATCCAATTAGTACACTTGCATATTCCAATATCGAATTTGCATCTTTGGGATTGTAAGGGAGTTTATCTTTGTTCAATATTAAATCCTTTCGAAAATTGAGAGTAAGATTTTGTTAAGTATGCTCTGGTAAATCTTAATAAAAATTATATGTAAGCAACTAATAATATTAGTCTTAAAATACAAACGTTAGAAAACTGTTAATATTATTTATGTATTTAAATTCTGCAATAATATAATTACGATTTAAAGAAGGATAAAAATGACTAACTCACACAAACATAAACATGACTGTGGTTGCGGATGCGACCATGAATTTGATGAAGAGAAATGTCAAGACGATTGCGCTTGCGAAGGCGATTGCACCTGCGACCACGACCACGATGCATGCTGCAATGGCACGCCTGGCGACCCAATCGTTTCAAATATGAAAATCAACACCTTTTTGGATGACCTGGCAAGTGACCTGCCAGCTCCTGGTGGCGGCGGCGCAACAGCGCTTGTTGGCGCAATAGGAACTGCCTTAAGTAGCATGCACGCATCTCTTACAATTGCAAATT
>JAKSUU010000215.1 GCA_024408695.1 Coriobacteriales bacterium
GACCCAGGTAGCCTTCGCATAAATAATGCAATTCGTGCATGGCTTTCGGTACGTTCAAAAACCAAACGTGCCATCACCGATGCCGACGCCTTTTTCCATTTCAAAACTTATGTAGAAGATAACTTTACAGGTACAACGAAGGAACTTTTAATCGAACTTCATCAATTTTGCTGTATATGGGCAGAAAACTATCGATATCACGCTGTTAAAAAATATAAAAGTTATGATTGGGCAAGCCTTGGTAAAAAAACGCTTGTTTCGGATTATGAGCTTAAAGATTGTGAAAATGAAGAATCGCGTGACTACTTTCAAAAGCATTACAATGTCAATACAACGCTTTAGGAGAGGGAGGATGTAATGGATATCAAACAGACAAATTTGCTTGACCTTCTCTCAAAGCCCAATGTTCAATTTAGAGTTCCAATTTTTCAGCGTGTGTATTCTTGGACCGAGCGCCAGGCAAAAGAGCTTTTCGACGATATTTTAAATAGCGCAAAGAACAATACAAATCATTTTGTCGGCAATTTTATTTATACGCTTGAGCCAAATTCGCTAAATAATCTTACAAGATATAGCGTTGTTGATGGACAGCAACGCCTAACAACTATCACAATTATATTGCTCGCTTTATCTTATTATTTTGAACAAAATGGTAGTGTTGACCTTTCAAATCAAATTCGCGAAAATTATCTTTTAAATAACAACGGTGCATGTAAATTAATGCTTACTCATCTTGATCGTGATACTTTGGCAGCTTTGGTTTATAAAGATGTGTTGCCTGAAGATTATTCTGTAAGAGTAAAAGAAATTTTTGATTTATACCTCGGAAAATTCAACAATATGAATACCGCCGAGCTAGTTTTTAATGGGCTTAAAAATCTTGAAGTCATTGCTATTGCGCTTACAAGTGAAGATAATCCTCAGGCTGTTTTCGAAAGTCTAAACGCAAAAGGCATGCGACTTGCTCTTGGTGATATGGTAAAAAATCTTGTTTTAAGTGATGCACAAAGTGACAACCTTAATACGCAATACTGGCAAAAGTTCGAAGAGCAAATTGCAAGTATAACCACAAAAAAATTAGACATTAGCGATTTAATTGTTTGCTGGCTTACACAAACACATGATAGTGTTCCAATTACCGGAGAGCAAGAAGTGTATAATATATTCAAAGACTATTTGCGAGAAAAATACAATAATTCGCTTGAAGCTGTTTTTAAAGAACTTCAAGTTTACTGTGTAAAATTTGTTGAAGATGCAGTATTTAGACAGGATGCGCTAGACAAAGCAAATCTATGGACAACATATAGGCCAAATGGTCTTCGCGAGGGGCAAAAGATTTTTGGTAGTTAGTGCATGTTCATTTAAATTGTTGATGACAAGCGCTTGCTGGGGCAAAGTTTAACGTACAAGAAAGGTAGATTATGTACAAAAACATTGACAAACAAAAAAAGTTAAATCTTGCCCAGGAAATTGAATATCAACCAGCTCAGGTAGTAAGCAAAACAATTGTTCAAAATAAAGAAATTTCAATGACTTTATTTTCTTTTGATAAAGGCGAAGAACTATCAACTCATGCTGCAGGCGGAGATGCACTTGTAACAGTTCTTGATGGCACTGGTCAATTTGTCGTAGACGGTCAAGAATTCATTTTAAATATAGGTGAATCACTTATTATGCCTAAAGATATTCCGCATTCAGTTCATGCAAATGAAAAATTTAAAATGCTACTTTGTGTTTCTTTCTAATCATTTATATTAAATATTTAGAGTTCTAAAATACAGAATGTCAAGTGTAGACGAAGATAAACGGATAAAGACGCTTGCAAACGCCGCTCCTGCAAAGGCGGTGCTTAAAATGGGCATTCCTGTAACTTTGGGTATGCTTTTCATGGTTACCTATAATATCGTAGACACATATTTTGTAGGCATGCTAA
>JAKSUU010000216.1 GCA_024408695.1 Coriobacteriales bacterium
GAATTGTTGAGCGTTCAAAAAACTCTTTGTTTTTCAAATCATCTTTACTGGGTCTTAGATATTTTTCTAAGATATTAGTAAGTTTAGTGAAAGGACCAAGTAAAAACTTTAGGACCTGAGCTGGATTTTTAGATGGTCGCCCAGGCTTCGAATTGTCTATTAAGTTATTGAATTTTGCTGGAGAACCAAATGACATTTTGCAAGTACAATTGGCATCACCTTCAATAAACTTACAACCATTTTTTGAAAACTCTAGAGTTACGCATGGACCATTTTTAACATCGAAGCAAAGTCCCACTGGTTTTTTGATCTTTGAGCAGATCTTTTTAGCGTCTTCATCGATATCACACAGGTTTTCCAAAGCCGCCAGAACACCATAGGCATTAGCATAAGCCATAGTTTTCGCGTCTTTCAATATGACCTCCTTTTCGCTTGACATCTAAGATGTCTTTATCATACCATAATCTATATTAAAAAAATGTGTCGTACAAAACTTTGGCAAATAACAAAATCAATACGACAATCATTATTGGTTTAACAACTTTTACGCCTTTATTTATAAACATTTTGGTGCCAATTAAGGTTCCCACAGAATTAAACAAGCCAGCAGTTACGGCTAAAGCAATTAGAGGAACACCGTTAATTAAAAACACTACAGCCCCACCAACATTACTTGCAAGGTTTGTTGCTTTTGCAAGACCGTTAGCGTTTTCCAATGTCATATGGCCAACTATAGTAAATAATAAAATTAGAAAGGTTCCGGTTCCAGGACCGTAAAAGCCATCGTAGACGCCAATAAAAAATGCACAAATGCATGCAATAACTAATGTTTTAACAAAACTAAACTCTTCTCTCTTTTTTTCTACACCTTTGTTGCGCAAAACAAAAAATGCTACGATAGGCAAAAGCACTATTAAAAGAATCTTTAAAATCCAATCCTCCACAATTAAAACCAAATTTGAGCCAATAGCAGAACCAGCAATAGCCAAAATGGCACAAGGTATAGCTAACTTGATATTAACATAGCCTTGAATGAAGTATCGGGATGCAGAGACAATAGTGCCTATTGTAGATTGAATTTTATTAGTGCCTATTGCTATATGCGAAGGCAAGCCCACTGCAAAAAATGCGGGAAGCGAAATAATTCCGCCACCTCCTGCTATTGAATCAACAAAGCCGGCTAAAAAACACAAAGGGCAAATAATCAAAAATGTTCAAAAACTAACTTCAATCAAGACTATTCAAGCTCCTTCGCTGCGTCCTTTAAAAGATTAGGTATATCTAGATGTTGCGGACAAACTTCCATGCACGAACCACAAGCAATACAATCAGATGCAACCCCAGAATAAGTTGCAACAACACGTTGATAAAATGCCTTCCCTTCATTTTTTCAACCATCGAAAATTTTTGCATCGTTATAGATTGAAAAGACTTGAGGAATATTTATATTTTTAGGACATTCATTATGACTTACACAATAAGAACAACCAGTGCAATCAACAAGCTTTAAGTTTTTAAACGCTGCAACAGCTTTCTTGATTACATGCTCTTCTTCGCTTGTCAGAGGCTTAGGGTCTTTCATGGAAACGCAATTATCTTTCATTTGCTCAACATTGCTAACTCCAGAAAGAACCAAAACATTGTTTGGATAATTAAGCGCAAAGCGAACAGCATAACTTGCATAACTATCATCGCTTCCTAATTCATCAAATATTTTTTTAACATTGTCAGGAAGCATTGCAAGCTTTCCACCTTTAACAGGCTCCATAACAAAAACAGGCTTGTTATATTTCTTACAAACCTCATAAAGCTTGCCGCTTTGAACATCTTCGCTTCCATAATCTAAATAGTTAAATTGAATTTGAACAAACTCTACTTCTGGGTGGTCATTTAAAATTCGCTCTAAATGATCCACCGTATCG
>JAKSUU010000217.1 GCA_024408695.1 Coriobacteriales bacterium
AAAAGTATTATGAATCTCTCTTGAAAAAAAACAATGTTCAAATTTTGCATTATAATGACGAATTTAATTTTTCTGCTCAATGTAATCTTGGTGTTGATTATGCAAATGGTGAATACATTATTTTGCTTAATAATGACACAGAGGTAATTACCGATAATTGGATAGAAAAGCTTTTGGGTCCGTGTATGCGTGATGATGTTGGAATTGTTGGCCCTAAGCTTTTGTTTGCAGATGGAACTGTTCAGCATGGTGGCATTTTAGTCCATCGTTCTCATCCATGCCATTATAATTACGGTCTTGGACGTTTTGATCCTGGTTATTATAATACCGCAGTTTTACCTATGGATGTGAGTGGTGTAACCGCTGCCTGTTTAATGAGCACAAAGGATTTGTATAAAAAAGTTGGTGGATTTGACACAACTTTTCCTACCAACTTTAACGATGTTGATTTTTGCTTAAAAGTGCGCGAGACAGGTTTAAACATTTTATATTATCCATACGTTGAGATGTATCATTTTGAAAGTCGGACACGCGAAAACGAAGAGGAAAGTTTAGAAGGAATACTTAAAATAAACAAAGCTTATAATTTGCTAAGACAACGTTACCCTAGGTATTTTGCAATTGGTGATCCCTTTTATAATCCAAGATTTAAAAACGAAAATTGTTATTTTATGATTTGATTTTTTTAGAAAATTTTTATTTATATAAAATTTGTGTTAAAATGATATACCCTGTGTGCGTTAGTGCACAGCAAGTTAAGAAAGAGGCATACAGTGAGTGACATAATTTCTGCATTACAGTCTTTACCTGTTGTAATAGTAGTTATTGTTTTATGGGCAATTTCTGCTATTGGTCTTATTGTTTTTGTTCTTTTGCATTCAGGAAAAGGAACAGGAATCTCCGAGGTTATTGCAGGTAGTGTATATGGTACTGACACGGGCTCAAACATAGTAGAGAAAAACTTAGATCGCATTACCGTTATTTTTGCTGTTGTGTTTATGCTATGTTTGTTATTTATGATGATTGTGTATCCGCAAGGCACCGTGGGGTAATATTTGTCGGAGTGGTGGAACGGCAGACACGCTAGCTTGAGGTGCTAGTGAGCGCATTTTTGCTCGTGGGGGTTCAAATCCCCCCTCCGACACCAAATTTGAAATGAAAGCCCGCCTAAAGCGGGCTTTTTTAATATGGAAAGGCAATATAATGGGCATTAAAGAAGATTTAGAGAAACTAAGAGAAGATACCTTGAGCGCTATTAGTAGCGCTGTGGATTTAGCGACCTTAGAAGAAATTCGTATTAGGGTCCTTGGCAAAAAGGGTTCGCTTACTAAGTTTTTGCGCTCTATGCAGGATGTTCCAAAGGAACTTAAACCCGAAATTGGCAAATTAGTGAATACTGCCAGAAATCTTATTGACCATGCTATAGAGCAACGACTTGCTATTTTAAAATCTCAAGAACTTGAAAAAAAATTACAATCTAGTGCAATTGATACAAGCTTGCCTGGTCGCGCTAATACAATAGGGTCTCAACATCTTATAAATAATATTATTGAAGAAGTTTCAGATATCTTTAGTGCTATTGGTTATAGCATAGTGCCAGGTACAGAGGTTGAGACAGATTATTACAATTTTACTGCTTTAAATGCCCCAAAAGATCACCCATCTCGCTCTACTACCGATACTTTTTATATTATGGATGGAAGCGAAAATCTTGATGATTTAAGCAAGCCTACAGACTTTTTGCTTCGCACGCAAACTAGTGGCACTCAAGTTCATGTTATGGAAACGCAAAAGCCACCTATATATATGATTAGTCCTGGTAAAGTTTATAGACGAGATGTTGCAGATCCATCAGCGGGCGTACAAAAAATACTATGCCCGCATTA
>JAKSUU010000218.1 GCA_024408695.1 Coriobacteriales bacterium
TCAAGAACAGGCTTGCTTGGCAGAATCTTTAAAAACTACGAGGAACGCCCTAATCAAAAACAGATGGCTAAGGCCGTAAACAAAGCACTTTCACAGGGCGATCACTTGATTTGTGAAGCAGGCACTGGGGTTGGGAAGTCTTTGGCGTATCTTGTTCCTGCGGCTTATATTTCGCAAAAAAATAACATTCCTATTTGTGTTGCCACAAAATCAAATAATTTGCTAGATCAGTTGATGTATGAAGAGTTGCCTCGACTTTCAAAAAATTTGGAAAAACCGCTTCAGTATATTTCATTAAAAGGATACGAGCACTATTTATGTTTAAGAAAACTAAATTCCTATTTACGACGCAACAAATTAAGCAATGGCACCATAATAAGTAATATTGCATCTCTTTTAATTTTCACCTTGCAAAGCAACTGGGTAGACTTAGATTCCTATCATAGCTACTGGCCTGCTTTTTTAAAACAAGAGCTTGTATGCGACAGTATTGATTGCCTTAAAAATCATTGTCCATTTTATAAATATTGTTTTTTACATGCTCTTAGAGGAAGTGCGCAAAGTGCTAATGTTATTGTTACAAATCACTCTTTGTTATTTAGAGACGTAGAAAGCAAATCTCATGGCGCAGAAAACGGTTTGCTTCCTTCAATTTCACATTGGATAATAGATGAAGCTCACAATATTGAGGATGAGGCTCGCCAGCAACTTTCTTATTGTGTTGGAAAAGACGACTTGCTTAATCAGCTGAAACGATTAAACAATTCTCACAACGGTGCGCTTCTGACTCTGTCCAAAAAAATTGCAAATCAATCTGGAAATTCACTTTTAAAAGGCATGATTGCCGAAGCTTATGCAATTTGTACTAGCCTCGAAGAGCTCAATAACGATTTTTTCAATACCGTTCATATAGAATTTAGTCTAGAGACTCAAAAAAAGTCCGACGAAAATTATCCAAATTTTAAAAGACTTGTTGATAACTCATTAAAAGAACAAGAAATGTTTAAAAAAATCAGGGACTTTGGAGAGCCATTTTTACTTAAACTTGCGCAGCTTAAAGAAAGGCTTAATGCGATTGTTAGTCTAGGAAAAGACTTTGAAAATGCACGTTAAAAAAAAAAAAAAATCGAAAGCATTAATTCTTTTATTGCCGATATAAACGCCGGTATTACGTTGTTTTTAGAGCCCGATCGACCAAAGTTTTTTTATTTTGCTACTATTTTTGATGATGAGCATTCAAATAAAGACACTATTCATACCGAGGTATATGATATTGGTGCTGTGCTTGCACAAGACTTTTACCCGCATCAATATAGTTGCATTTTTGCTTCTGCAACCCTGAGCACTGGAGTCAAGAAAGCGAGCAATGTTATTGGTTCTAGGCGTTCGGCAAGTTCAGCTTCTGAAATTGAGGCAAAAAGCGCAACGGATAATATTTTTTACAACGACATAGACGATGACTTTGATGTTAATCAAGATTTAACTTGTGCTTCTCCTGACGAATATATGCAAGATGTGAATTATTATAACGATTTTGATTTGCCTAGTAATTTTTATGATAAGTATGACTTTTTTAAAAATAAGGAGTATAGCGAAGAACAAGTTTTTAATAGATCAAGCTACTTAACTCGTAAGCTGGGCTCTCTTAGTTTTGCTCAAGATTGCTATGAACAGGATTTTTCATTTTTCATGGAAAGAAGCGGGCTTGGTCGTGTTTCTAATAAAAAAGTTTATGCCATAAATATAGAAAGCGATTTTGATTATAACAATAATATGTGTGTAATTATTCCAAACGATGTTCCATATTACAAAGAAAAAAACTATTTGTCTAAATTAAAAAATTGCTTGTTGAAAGTGCACAAAGCGATGGATGGTGGC
>JAKSUU010000219.1 GCA_024408695.1 Coriobacteriales bacterium
GATGATTTAGGGAAAGGAGTGAATACGATGTGTAATTTAAGCGAAGGTGTTTACGGTTCAAATTCTGTATCTGCAATTGCCATTGCTTGTCATGAATGTGGGCATGCAGTTCAAGATGCAAAAGCCTATGCGCCTATGCGCGCGCGCAGTGCTCTTGTGCCGGTTGTCAACCTTGGATCAAGCGTTTGGCTTGTTTTACTTTTGGCAGGTATCTTTTTAAATATCATTGGCCTTGTTTGGGTTGCAATTGCTGTCTTTGGAGTAGCCGTTTTATTTCAATTAGTTACTTTACCTGTTGAATTTAATGCTTCTAGCAGGGCTTTAGATTTTATTTGTAATTCATCCAGTTATAGCGGTACACTATCCGATAATTCAAAAAAAGGAGCAAAAACTGTACTTAGAGCAGCAGCTTTAACTTATGTTGCAGCCGCATTGACCAGTATTTTGCAGTTACTTTATTACATCAGTATTTTTGGTAATAGAAATTAGTTTTTGTTTAAAGATTTTTTAAAAATAGAGTCCAAATTTTTGGACTCTATTATCTTGTGCTGAAAATCTTTATATATAGTTTCTATTTTAGTTTTTATAATATAAAATAAAATTATGGATACTTACGAATTTGAAAAACAGTACAATCTTCAAAACAAAGATGCTTTTAGTGTATCTGATGCGTTAAAATTTGCTAAAAGCGCTCTTAATACAATTAAACTTAAAGTTGAAGGGGAAGCAACCGATATTTTTATAGGTGCTATTGGTAAACCTATCTATTTTAAATTGACCGATGGACAAAATTTATTGCAATGCCGTTGCTGGTCTAATGTTTATAGATCTATTGATTGTGAGGTTCATCTTGGCGAAATGTACGAAGTAACTGGCTATTTTGATTGCTATTTAAAAAAAGGCGAAATGCAATTTAATGTTACCAATTTTGAACCTATTGGTGAGGGCAAATTAAGGATGCGTGTTGCAAAACTTGCGAATAAACTAGAAGCAGAAGGTTTGTTTGCTTCTGAACATAAAAAGCCCATAAATCCATTGCCTAAACGTATAGCTATTATTACTTCTCCTCACGGAAAAGCTGTTTTTGATTGTATTCGGACTTTAAAGCGACGTTATCCTATAGCAAAATTACAATTTTTTGGCATAACAGTAGAAGGTAAAACCGCTGTTAAAAATATGATTTCTGCATTAGAGGCGGTTCAAAAAATTGATGAGCGTCCAGATACAATTTTATTTGTTCGTGGCGGTGGATCTTATGAAGATCTTATGCCGTACAATGATGAGGAGTTAGCTCGTGTTATATATGCTTGTGAAATCCCTATCATTACAGGCATAGGGCATGAACCAGACAATAGTATTGCCGATATGGTTGCAGACAAACGATGTTCAACCCCAACTGCCGCTGCAGAAAATGTAGCAATTTCAATAGATGAACTTTATAAAAAAGTGGAAGATGCTTATGCTGCATTACAGCTTGCCATTATTCACCGGCTTGAATCTGCTAGGGTGCGCTATTCTAATTTGTCGGACAGGGGCATTTTTCAAAACGCTCGTTTAGCTTTAAAACCGTATCGCCAAGATTTTGACATGCAATTAAGTTCCTTTTTAGCCGCGTATAGAGCTTCATCTTCTAAGACAAACGCTATATTAAATGATAGTAGATTTGCCCTTGATGGTGCTTTTCAAAATTATATTTCAAATTTTAAAAAGCAAATAGATACATATTATGAGCACTTTAAATCTTTAGCGCTTAATATGATGAGCTCTTATGGAAATGAACTTTCAATAAAAGCTGCCTATCTTGATGCCTTATCACCATTAAAGACTTT
>JAKSUU010000022.1 GCA_024408695.1 Coriobacteriales bacterium
AAAATAAGAATAACGCAGGCGTTCGTGAGCCCCTGTTCCATATTACAAAGAGAAAAACTATTTGTCTGAATTAAAAAAGTGCTTGTTGAAAGTGCACAAAGCGATGGATGGTGGCACGCTTACGCTATTTACTAATAGGCTCGATTTAACAAACGTTTATAAGGATTTAAAAGAGCCACTTTCTCTTTGTGATATTGAATTGTTAGCGCAAAGTAAGTATGCAAATGCCAACGATCTGCGAGTTCGCTTTTTGGAAAACCCCAAGACTTCCCTTTTGGCTTTGCGTTCTTTTTGGGAGGGGTTTGATGCACCTGGTGACACTTTGCGGTGTGTCGTGCTAGTAAAATTGCCTTTTATGTACCCCGACGACCCTTTTTTGCTAGAAGTTGCTAAGCGCGAAAATACGCCTAGTTTTAATTATGTTTGGCATAAGATACAAATTCCAACAACTGTTATTAATTTCAAACAAGCAGTTGGTCGTTTAATTCGAAAGCACAGCGATAAGGGCTTTTTAATTCTTCCCGATAGTCGCTATTTACAAGCAAATTATGGCAAAATTTTTATAGAAAATCTGCCATCTAAAAATATTCACGTTTTGCCCACAGCCGAAATTGTTAAAGCAATAAATCTTTTTTATGAGTATTAAACCTTAGTTTAGTTCATTAGATTTTTGTTTGATAAATTTAAATAGGTTGTGCGCGACGCTTTTAGAATTTATATATAGCTTACCTAAATAGTGGTTCTTTCAAGGGTTTTTGTGAATTTTTAATTAAAAAATTTGAGGGTGTATAAATTACTTGCTTTAAGCCGAGGATTCTTTCAAGAATTTTACAAATTATCTAATCATCAAAAATTTGAAGAATTTAAGTTTTAAGAAAGTAAAATAAAAATGCACGTGATAAAAGAATTTTAAGATTAGGCGCGGTTAGGAATTTATGTGCTTGACCTTAAAAAACTTTTAGTTCAAGGCAAAGAGGCTTTGGGTGAAACACTGCTACCAACGCGCTGCGTTGGTTGTGGTGTTATGGGGCAACTTCTTTGTTTAAACTGTCTTAAACAAGTTCAGATTATAGATTTTGATTATGCCTGTCGACGGTGTGGAGCCCCTTTTGGGAGTTTGCTTTGCACAGAATGTTTGATTCCGGGTTATGAAATTAAAAAAGGAGGGCATAGCCCCCCGCATTTTTTAAGTGAAAAAACTCGATGTGCATGTGTGTACGAGGGAATAGCTAAGGCAATTTTACACGCCTATAAAGATGCAGGCGAACGAGCACTTTGTCGATATATTGCAACTTTTATTTGCAATGCAATAAAAGGGTGTAGCTCGAGCGTAGGTATTGTTGCGCCAACAAATAAAGAAAATAGTTCGAGCGTAGGTATTGTTGCGCCAACAAATAAAGAAAATAGCTCGTGCGTAGGTGTTGCAACATCCTCAAATTCTAATGCAGAAAATTTTAGAAATTGCAGCCATAACGTTTGTAGTCATAGTGACTGGTCTAAATGGGCCGATTATCTTGTTCAGATTCCCGCGAATGTGAATAATTTGAATTTGCGCGGCTTTGATCATTTGCTTGATGTTGCAAATTTTTGTTCCGATTGGTTAGATTTACCCTTAATAAGTATTTTAAGTGTTGGCAAGGTTGCTGATCAGAGAAAACTAGACAAGCAAAGTAGACAAAGGAATATGAAAAATTCTTTTTTCGTTAATGAAAAATCTGTTCTAATAAAGAAAAGCTCAAGAATCATTTTAATTGACGATGTGTTAACAACAGGTGCTTCTTTGAATGCAGCATGTCTGGCGCTTAATGATGCTGGCTTTAAACAGGTGCGTTTTGTCACTTTTGCTCGAGTGTGGTGAGTGCAACACTTGGGGACGGTAACCTTACTGTTTCATTTTTAGGACATTTTCGTTTGCACTTTACACAAAGCAACCTTTTTAAAATATTGCAACTTTTTAAATTACAACAAATTTGGTAAAATAAAAAGTTAAGACTTTTCGCAAAAATTGTAAAGTCATTAAAGAATAAAGGAATAGATTTGTTTGGAATAGGCGCCACAGAGTTTGCAATAATTCTTTTTGTTGCGTTTTTGATTTTTGGACCAGAAAAAATTCCAAAAATTGCAAAGACGATTGGTAAAGGTATTGCCCAGTTTAAAAGTGCATCGGCCGAGGCTACAAAAAAAATTAAAGAAGATGTTGTTGACCCGGTTCAAGAAGCTGTTAAGCCTTACGAAGAAGAATTTGAAGATGCCCTAAAGCCATACAAGGAAGACCTTGATGTTATACAAGATGCTGCTAAGGATCTTCAAAAAAATGCAAAAGACCTTGGTAACGATGTAAAAGATAGTTTTAAAAATATTAAGGATCCCCTTGGGGTTGACGACGACATTAAAGCTATAAACGAAAACTTAACTGATCCACTTGGCCTTAAGAGTGAATTTGAAGAAGCGAAAAAATTGGTTAAGGATCCGCTTGGGATAAAAGAAAGTGCAAAGCAAGCTAAAGAAATGTTTACAGACCCGCTCGGACTAAAAAATACCAAGGAAGAAAATGTCGTTGCTGCAGCAGGTACTGTGGGTGGCACCGTTGTTGCAACAGCAAAAGCGACATCTGACAACGTCGAAGTTAAAAAATTGCCAGAAGATGTACCTGTTAAAAAAGTTAGCATGGCAGAAAGTTTGTATAATTTAGATAAAAATTCTGATGCGAGTGCAGGTAGTAGCGACAATAAAAAAAGTAACGAGGATTCCTGATGCCTATTGGTCCAGCAAAAATGCCATTTTTAGATCATTTGGGCGAGCTTCGTCGTCGCTTGGTCATTATTGTTGTGTGCTTACTCGTTAGCGTAATCTTGCTTTATTTTGTAAGTCCTTGGTTAGTGGAATTTTTAAAACTTCCAATAGCAGAATTTTTGCCCGAAGACGGCACCTTATATGCAACTAAAGCATTTGAAGGTTTTTCGCTAAAATTTTTCGTATCATTATTCTTTTCTTTTATTATCTGTTCACCAATAATATTTTGGCAGTTGCTTGCTTTCTTTCTGCCTGCGTTAAAACCGCATGAGCGCAAGCTTGTTCTTCCAACATTTTTTGTTGCGGTGGTTTTGTTTATTGTTGGGGCCATTTTCTGTTACACTTTTTGCTTGCACGCTGCCTTTGAGTGGTTGGTAGGCGAAAGTATTTCCATTTCTCAAATTCTTCCAAGTGCAAGTGACTATATTAAATATGTTTGCTTGTTTATTATCGCCTTTGGTTTTGCGTTTGAGCTACCACTTGTTGTTTTCTTTTTAATTTGGTTTAACATTGTTCCTTACAAAAAATTACGCAAAAGCTGGCGCATTGCCGTAATTGTCCTTCTTGTTTTTAGTGCCATTGTAACGCCCGACGCATCGCCAATTACTATGGCTTTGATGTTTGCGGCCTTGTTTGTGCTTTACGAACTTTCCATTTTAGTAGCACGTTTTGCCCTTGCAAAAAAGATTAAGCGCCTAGAAGAAGAGGATGCGCAAGCTGCCAAAGAAATGTCAGACAAGAGTTTTAAGGAAGAAAAAAAGGAAAAAGAAGAAAAAAAAGAAAAAATGTCGCGATTTCGTAAATCTAAGAATGCTGAAGAAAAAGAAAAATCCTCTGATGGCAAAGCATCTACTAATGAGGACGATTAATGCACGAGCTTAGCTTAATGCAAGGGATTTTTGATTCTGTTAGCAAGGTTGCGGCACAGCACAATGCCCAAGAAGTTACATTAATTGAACTTGACATTGGAGAGATGACACAGGTGGTTGATGAAGCTTTGCAATTTGCGTTTGAGGTTTTGCAAGAGGATTTGCCCCTTTATAGAAATTGTGAGCTTAAGGTGAACTATATTCCCGTACGATCAAAATGTATTGAGTGTGAAGAAGAATTTGAGCATGACCAATTTCATTTGAAATGCCCAAAGTGTGGCAGTGCAAAAACCGTATGTCTTGCAGGTAAAGAAATGAATATTGCATGCATCGAGATAGAGGATGGCTCTGGTACAAATCATACCTGATATTTTTTGTACCAATTGGCAGGTCATCGGTAGGAATAGTGCAAGCACTAATATTGTGAATGGAAAGTAAAACAGGTGTAATATGACAAAAATTGATTTAGAAACAAAAATTATTGACAAAAACGATAGAATTGCTGCTCAAAATCGCGAGCTGCTTAAGCAAAATAATGTCTGTATGATTAATTTACTTGCAAGCCCAGGCTCGGGCAAAACATCTACAATTATTGCTACCATTAATGCGCTTAAAGATGCTTGCAAAATTGCTGTTATTGAAGGCGACATAGCAGGTGATGTGGATAGCGTTACAATAAAAGCTCTTGGTGTGGATGCTGTTCAAATCAATACACGTGGTTCTTGTCACTTAGAAGCCGATATGATTGCCCAAGCTCTTGATGTGCTCGACCTTGACAAGCTGGATTTGATTATTGTAGAAAATGTTGGTAACCTTGTATGTACTACAGATTTTGACCTTGGTGAAGATGCAAAGGTTGTTATACTTTCTGTACCAGAAGGCGACGATAAGCCAATTAAATATCCTGGAATCTTTCGAGAATCCCAGGCGATAATTGTGAACAAGATAGATACTTTGTCAATGTTTGATTTTGATTATGATAAATTTGCAAGTGTGGTTGATGATTTAAACGCACAAGCTCCTATTTTTAAAATCGCTGCAACAAAGGGCGATGGAATCGAAAATTGGATAGATTGGCTTAAAAACAAACTTAAAAAGCAATAAAATGAATATAGTGGATGGTGTCAAATCCATTTATAATTGCTCACGGAGGGGTGGCAGAGCGGTTGAATGCGGCGGTCTCGAAAACCGTTGGTCCGTTATGCGGGCTCGGGGGTTCGAATCCCCCCTCCTCCGCCACAAGGAATTATGTAGGCATAAAATATTTGTTGATGCACAAATCATTGGTGTAACTTTAAAAAATTTTCACAAAATTAATAAATCTTTAAGTTTTTCAATAAAAAATTTGTTTAAAGAATAAATAAAATATAATAATTAAAGTAATGTCAAATGAGGTTAAAATGTCAAGCGAAAACCAAGATAAAAATTTAAAAGTCTGGAAAACACGTGCTTTTAAAATATGGGCAATAATTGGTGCTATAATCCTTCTTGTCGGCGTCTTTATGGCCCTCGACAAACTCCACGACTTTGTTCTTGCTCTCATCATTGCTGTGCTTGTCGTTTTTTTCTTGCACGGCATTGTAAACTTTTTTCAAAAAAAGGGTCTTAAACGAATTTGGGGTACACTCATTGCCTTTGTGATATTTTTTATTGTAATTATTGGTATAGCACTTTTAATAATTCCTGCCATTGCAACACAGGTTGCAGATTTTGCTCAAAAAGCCCCAGCGCTTTTTGAAGAATTGCGAATCTGGGCCGACGGTCTTATAAATGGAGCTAATCTGCCTATAGACGAGGACACCATTAACGAATGGATTTCTAATCTTGAAACTTTTATTAAAGATCAAGCTGGTTCTATAGTTTCTGGTTTTGCATCTGGCTTTTTGGGTGCACTAACATCAATAGGCGGTGGTCTTATGGCCGTGCTTATTGCACTGCTTGCTGCATTTTGGATTCTAATTGATCTTCCAAAAATTTCAGAAGAGCTCCGCAAACTTTTCAAAGATGAATACCAAGACACTATTGATTTATTTAGCCAAGCTTTTGGTACAGCAATTTACGGATGGGCACGTGCAACAATAATTTGCGCCGTTGTAACAGGAATTATTACAGGAATAATTCTTGCTGTTATTGGTTTCCCATACGCAACAACTATTGCTTCCATTGCGGGTATTACATATATTATTCCTTATTTGGGGCCTATTATTGCCGGAATTTTAATCGTTCTAATTGGTCTTATTGTTTCTCCGTGGATTGCAATTGGTGGACTTGTTGTTTTCTTTGTAGTGGTAAACGTAGTAGCAAATGTGTTAAGCCCTCGTCTTATGAAATCGAGCGTAAACGTTCACCCGGCAATTACGATGTTTGTTTTGCTTATTGGTAGTGGTCTTGGTGGTGCAATAGGTATGTTTGCATCTATTCCAATCGCCGCAGCTATACAAAGTATTTTTGTTACAATTTTTGAAGAAAAAAGTGGCAAGAAATTATATACTCCAGATGGCGCATTGTTCCATTCAAATGATGCCTCTGCCGAAAATAAATTAGTTAAAGAAATAGACAAACACACAACAAAGTTTAAGCGTGTAAAATCTAAAGAAGAACAAAACAACGACGACGATTCACCAAAGCATATGCTCTAATAAGACCAAAAACGACAGTTCACCAAAAACGCATCTCTAAAATGAACGAAGCGACGATTCACCAAAGCATATGCTCTAATAAGACCAAAAACGACAGTTCACCAAAAACGCATCTCTAATGATTGCATACAATGCCTATTTATTTTTGTTGATGCACAATGATTTTTTTCACAAACAAATTAGGCTTGAAGATTGGAAAAAGTGGCACCCCAGACGGGATTCGAACCCGTGATCTCCGGCTTGAAGGGCCGGCGTCCAAAACCACTAGACGGCTGGGGCGCGTCTGCGATAAACAGGAAATATAATTTTACTATAAAAATTATTATTCTTAAAAGTTTTATACTAATTAATATAAGAAATTTTGAAAAATGGCACAGGAATAGCCGAATTTTTTCAAATTATCATTTGCAAACGAGGACTATATGTATCCAAAATTAACATACAATGCAAAAAAACTTCGTGCGAACATTAAGACAGTTTCAAAGTTAGTTCACGACCATAATGTTAAGCTGGCCGGTAATTTAAGTTCAGTCAATGGGTTTGTTGATATTGCAATTAGTTACTTGTCTTATGGTTGTGATTATATTTGTGATAGCAGTTTGGCTAGATTGCAAGAACTAAAAAAAGTATGTGATTCAATAGATGCGAAAATTAATTTTTGGCTTGTGCGTCCGCCAACTGTAGACGAAATAAACGATCTTGTTTCTTCTTGCGATGTGTCGTTTCATAGTCATTTACAAACACTGCGTTTAATTGATAAAACAATTAAGGCTGGAGGCTTAGAAAAGCCGGTTTTGATTCACGATGATCCTAACACACCAAGCGACGCTTCTATTGGCCAAAATGAGGTCCTGGAATGGACCGGCCGTTCTTATGAAAGATATAAAATTATAAAGGAAGACAAGATTAAGCAACACGGCATAGTCTTGCTAGTTGAACAGGGAGATTTAGGACTTGGAATTAAAGATTATGACGAGCTTATGGCTTGCGTTGATTTTGTTATTCATTCTAGTCATTTAAAACTAGTCGGAATTTCTTCTAGCTTAAACTTGGTTACTTATGCACGTCCAACAAAGCGTGCCTTTAATAAACTTAAAAAAATAAGGCAATCGATTTGCAAAAAATACAAAATAGAATCACTGTTTATTATTCAAAATAGTTCTGCTTGCATAAATCTTTTAAAGGGTGGAGTTTATGATGACGAAGAAGTGATACTTTGTATGGCAGAAAGTTTGGTTTGTGGCAGAGAGACCGACAGGTTTACATACATTGAATCAACTTATGACGACGTCTTTACCATAGAAGCCGAGATTGTAGAGTTAAAAGAAATTGATGACAGAGTGAAATTAAAACATGGACGTGATGTCTTTGGAAATGTTTTGCCTGTAAAAACGCGAGGAAAACATTGGCGAGCAGCAGTAGCCTTAGGAGGACAATCGTGTGACTTTAGGGCACTCTTCCCGTTTGATAAAAGTGTTGAAGTTTTGGCGGAAAGCTCAAATTGTACCTTTGTTAATTTGGGGAAAAATGAACACAATTATAAATTAGGGGATGTTCTTTCTTTTAAGCTTGGTTTTCAGTCTTTAGGAAGGTTTTTGGGATTTCATACGGTTCGTGCCGACTGGGATGTCAAAGTTATTGAGGGATAATTTGTAGAATAGTTAGGTGGCAAAATGCAAAAATTTAAGGTAATAAGCGCGCAATTTGTAAGCGAGGATTGTATTGTTTGTGGTACAAAAAATCCAGTGAGCATGCACGCACATTTTTATAATTTAGAAAACGAACTTTTGTATGCCTGCATGCAAACTTTACCCGAGCATCAAAGTTATCCAGGGCGCACGCATGGGGGTGTGGCTTCTGCAATAATCGATGAGATGGTCGGGAGAAGTGTTAATTCCAAATTATTGCGTGCTTTGGGTAGAGAAGATGTGATCTATGGGACAACCATGAATTTAAGCGTTAAGTATCGCAAGCCCTTGCCTTATGGCGAACCACTTTATGCGGTTGCTAGATGTGATAAGGAAAATTCCCGTTTTATGGAAGGTCAGGCTTATTTATATACCATGGACGGGACTCTTTGTGTTGAAGGAAATGCTCGTTATATTAAACTTGCACCCGAACTTATTGATGAAAATGCGATTACTGAAAAGAGTTGGTTCGAAGATCCTGTTCAGGTGCCAGATTTTGTTGAAATCCCAAGTTGCAACACCTGGGGACGGTAACCTTGGTGTTGCAAAAAATGTGAAACACTTGGGGACGGTAACTTTGGTGTTGCACTATCTTATAAGTGCGGATAAAGAGGATGCTTTGCACAAAGTTCAATTACTTGCGTTTTGATGTCCGCGCAGGCGCCTTCACCTTTTTCAATTATTTCTATAATCCAATTACCTATCTGTTTGATTTCTTTTTCGCTAAATTTGCGGGTTGTAATTGCAGGTGTTCCAAAGCGTACACCACTGGTTTCGGCCTTTGGTAGTGGATCAAAAGGAATAGCATTTTTATTTGCGGTGATATTTGCTTTATCGAGCAAAAGTTGAACCTCAAGACCTGTGCGTTGTTTTGAGCTTACGTCTGCCATCATAAGGTGATTGTCTGTGCCACCGGTGGTTAGGCGAATGCCACCATCTTGCAAAGTTTTTGCAAGAACTGCAGCATTTTTAACAATTTGTGCCTGATAATCCTTAAAATCTGGCAACATTGCTTCTTTTAGGCAGATTGCTTTTGCGGCAATTACATGCATTAGAGGACCACCTTGAGTGCCTGGAAAAACAGCATGATCAATGCGCTTTCCAAGTTCTTCTTTACAAAGAATAATAGCACCACGAGGACCGCGCAAAGTTTTATGAGTAGTAGAGGTTACAACATCTGCATAAGGAACAGGAGAAGGATGAACTCCTGCGGCTACAAGTCCGCCGATGTGTGCAATATCGACCATTAAATAAGCATTTACTTCATCTGCAATTTCGCGAAACTTAGCAAAATCAATAAAACGAGGATAAGCACTAGCCCCGCAAACAATAATTTTTGGTTGCTCGCGTTTTGCAATTTCTAAAACTTCGTCGTAATTAATGAGTTCGGTTTCTTTATCTACACCATAAGATACACTTTTCCAATAACGACCAGTCATAGAAGCACGCGAACCATGTGTTAGGTGACCGCCGGCGTCAAGACTCATGCCTAATATCGTGTCACCTGGGTCAAGCAAAGCTGTGTATACAGCAACATTTGCTTGAGAACCTGCGTGTGGTTGAACATTTGCATATTCTGCTCCATATAATGATTTAGCGCGACGGCGGGCAATGTCTTCAATAACATCTACATTTTCGCACCCACCATAAAAGCGAGCTCCGGGATAGCCTTCTGCATACTTATTAGTAAGATGGCTGCCCATTGCTTCCATTACAGCTTCGCTTGTAAAATTTTCTGATGCGATAAGCTCAATATGGTCGCGCTGGCGATTAAGTTCTTGTTCCATTACATAAAAAACATCTGGGTCAGATTGTTTAATAAAATCGTAATTCATAATTCTCCTAAATTGTGCGAAAGTGGCATGCACCTTTGCCACGCTTGCAATATGGATATATTTATTTTATTGTATTTAGTATTTTATTTAATTGGAATATTTAGAAATTTTAAATTCTAAAGACGGGTGTGGCACCGCTTTGCGCTTTGCATATTTTTAGTTGTGCGATTATATCATCTGCTTCTTGGCGCGCGCGATAGTACTTATTTGAATTGTAGTGTGCGCTACTATTTAAAATAATTATTTTGATGTTTGGTTTTTGAGGATAGTTTAGATATATATTTATATAATTATTTTTAATTAGAAGAATTAATTCAATATTAGTTTATTTCATTCGACTTCGAACAAAAATTGTAGCAATTAAAAAAATTTTGTTTAAGGAAAAAATATCGCAAGGGTTTTGTCTTTTGCTGGTTTTGTAAAGAGCGAAACGATGAAACTGGTTGAAAAACCAACAATAAGCCCGATTACAATTTGATGTAGACCAAAAGGTGTAAAGCCAATGGCCATGCTGGTGCAATAAGATATTAGTGCTGCGAGCATGCCTGTTATGG
>JAKSUU010000220.1 GCA_024408695.1 Coriobacteriales bacterium
TCCATTTAATCGCCTTGCGATCCTTTGAAAAAAGCCAACCAATGGCTAAGAAAATAAGTAGACCAACAACATTTATTGCTAAATACACGTTGTTTCCTCCTCTAAATAGTGATATGAGATATTAATTTGTTCAATCTAAAAAAATACAGAATATTTTCATAAATATAAACGTTTTAAGTATACCTTAATCAAATAGTGTCATTCAAGAAAAATCTATATTTATCCTTCTTATCCACATGTTTATAACTATTTTTTAATCTTTCACCTCAAATGGTCAGTACCAATTTGTTCATAACTCTAAATTTTAAATAAAAAAAGTTTCCATCGCGCTTACGATGGAAACTTTTATAATGCTATTTACGTTTGCTCTTAAAAGCTTTACGTTTAGCCTTTTCAATTTTTCTTTTTCTTGCTTTTTCAGCCTTTTGCTTTTCTTGGCGTTCAGCAATAATCTTAAACGGATTATTAATAAGTAACGTTTGACCTACAGAAAATGCATTAGTAACTACCCAATACAAGGAAAGAGCAGCCGGAACATTTAACGCAGTAATAAAAATAATTACTGGCATCATCCATGTCATTGTTGTTGTCATGACATTTTGTTCCGGTTGTGACATGGTACTTAACTTAGATGTCATCCAAGTAAATAACGCTGCTAAAATCGGTAAGACATAATATGGATCTTTTGAACCTAATTCCATCCATAAAAATGAACCGGCTTTAAGCGTTTC
Organism: Coriobacteriales bacterium; assembly: GCA_024408695.1. Taxonomy (GTDB): domain Bacteria; phylum Actinomycetota; class Coriobacteriia; order Coriobacteriales; family QAMH01; genus JAKSUU01. Next base: position 732 of record JAKSUU010000220.1, read on the forward strand.
TGATCTAAAAATCGCTTGATACAAAGCAAATAGAATTGGAAGTTGTACCAATATTGGTAAAAAACTTGCAAAAGGATTAATTCCTGCTTCAGAATATAACTTTTGTTGTTCCATTGCCATTTGTTGCCGTGATTCCATATCTTTACCAGGATACTTATTTTGAATCTCTTTTAGCTTAGGTTGTAATTCCATTGTTTTACGCATACTCTTCATTTGATAAATCATTAAAGGAAGAATAACAATACGAACAATAATAGTAAAAATTACAATCCCCCAACCGAAACTGCCTCCCAAGATTTTACTTAAACCTTGGATGGCGCGAATGAAGTTCCAAACAATATAATGATCCCAAAAGCCAGTACTATTAGCATCAACTTTTGAAGTCGAACTACATCCTGATAACACAAGGGCTACCATAAAAAGCGAACTAAAAAGAAGAAGGTTACGCTTACCTTTTTTCACAGTATTTACTCCTTTTAAATTCTAATCATCTAATACCTTAGCTAAACGTAAAGCATGAACAAGATGTTCTTTTACGTCTACCATAGACATATTTGCAACAGCTGGGCGTGCAATTACGAGAAAATCGCAATCTTGCTTCAACTGAGGCTTTAATTCAGTCAAGCTTTGGCGAATTCGACGCTTTACCCAATTTCTAGCAACAGCGTTCCCAATTTTTTTACCTACTGAAATTCCAACACGAAAATGTGCTTGATCTGGTTTTTCTAACATATAGATAACAAATTGACGGTTAGCTGAGGACTTTCCTTGAGTAAAGACTGTTTGAAATTCAGCTTCTTTCTTGACTCGATATGACTTTCTCATAGTATATCTCCATTAAAAATCTGCAAAATAAAAAAGACCACTGACGGTCCAGTGATCCTATGCAGACAATACTTTTCTACCTTTACGGCGTCTACGTGCTAACACATTACGACCGTTACTTGTACTCATGCGCTTACGGAAGCCGTGTACACGTTGACGGTGGCGCTTCTTAGGTTGGTAAGTTCTCTTCATGAATCTACACCTCCTTTTTCCAATAATTCACTTTAACAA
>JAKSUU010000221.1 GCA_024408695.1 Coriobacteriales bacterium
GCTGTTAGTGGGTCGTTTATGATATGCGAGGTGTTCGCATATTAGTAGAGCCTTGGAGTTAGCCTTCTCGAGTAACTTGAGGAGTTATATGGTATTTATGGTTATACACTAAATACTTTGCACTCTTATTCATTTGAGGGCGCAGCAGGCTTTAAAAAGATGGAAAAGATAATGGACTTGCTTAGAAAGATTAATGGCGAAATTGGTCCAAAGAAGATTGAGAAATTCTTTGATTACTCACTTGGAATTGACAATTTGCCAAAATCTAATGTTCTCAAGTTCTATCTGGACGGTAACTGTTCACTTGTTGCAAGACCTAGTGGTACAGAACCGAAATTGAAATTATATGTATCTGTAAGTGCAAAAACAAAGGAAGAAGCTATTGCGCTTGAATCAGAACTAACAAACGCATTCGAACTATATACTTAAAAAGGGAAAGGCTCCTTAAGGAGCCTTTTTATTAAAAATAATTAATTTGTATGAATAATAAAAACAATGTAAAAAACAATCTTGTCGGAAACGGTGTTTTGCTGTTGGCAGCTTTCGTTTGGGGATTTGCCATGGTTGGACAAGATATTCTCGGCAATTATTTAAATGCTTTTGCCACAAATGCTATTCGATTCATTATTGGCTTTTTTGCTTTAGCTTTAATAATGCCATTACTAGATTACATAAGAAAAAACAATAGAAAAACTTATTCTTTTTCTCATGGTTTACCTCTTGATTTGACCAAAAGAGAGCTGTTTGGCGGTATGATTACTGGATCGTTCTTGTTCTTAGCCACAAACTTGCAACAATTAGGTCTCAATGATGCAAATACTGGTCCAGGAAAAGCCTCTTTTTTAACAGTTCTTTATATTATTTTTGTACCAATACTAGGTGTGCTTAGAAAAAGAAAAATAGAGATTAGAGTTTGGTTTGCTGTTGTTATAGCAATAATTGGTGTATACCTATTGACTATGGGAGGAAAAGAAGAGTTTTCATTCGCTGCATCTGATATTGTTCTTTTGTTATGTGCGGTTGCTTTTTCTTTCCACATTTATTCCATTGAGATAATTGGAAATACAGTCGATGGCGTCAGAATGTCAATGGTTCAATTCTTGGTCGCGGGTTTACTATCTATGCCATTTATGTTTGGATTTGGTGTGACTTTGAATGGTCAAAATTTTGGGGATATAATAGGGTATTGTATACCATCATTGCTATACCTAGGCCTTGGCTCTTGTGGAATCGCATATACATTGCAAATAATAGGTCAACAACTTGCAGATTCTCCAACTGTATCTACGATAGTAATGTCAATGGAATCTGTTTTTGGAGCACTAGGTGGCGTAATAATAACAAAAGAAAATATGTCACCATTTGAATGGTCGGGCTGCGGTGTAATCTTTATTGCGGTAATAATAGCACAAATACCAATTGAGAGTTTTTTCGCTCAAAAAAGTAAATAAAAATAGCGAGTAGATGGATTAGGATTAACCACCTACTCGTTTTGTTATTTGTGTTATTTTTTGTTTTTGCGTAACTTGTGTAAACCAAAAATATAGTAAAAACATGATGATATTAGAGTTCCTATAAGCAACAAAAACAATCCGATAAAACTTAGTTTTTCTCTAAATGAGAATGGTTTGAATTTTTTAAGAATCTTGCTGAAATTTATGCCACTGTCTTCATCATAAAATTCAAATTTACCATTTTCGGCCTCAAAAGCGGCTATTGCCATTGTTACGAAGATTTTATAA
>JAKSUU010000222.1 GCA_024408695.1 Coriobacteriales bacterium
GTTAACCAAAGTCTGCATGATCGTTAATTCTGCACGCTTGGCATGACCGGATACGTGAACCTCTTCAAACTTTTTATAAGCCCCTGCCGCTCCTAGAGCCACCAGTTTATTGATAACCTCTGCTACCATTTTTTCATTGCCCGGAACAGGGGTTGCAGAAATTATAACTGTATCACCCTTACCAATTTCAAGCGTTTTGTGCTCACCAACAGAAAGACGAGAAAGCGCACTAAGGGGCTCCCCTTGGCTTCCTGTGCACAAAATAACAATACGATGAGGTGGAATTTCACTGCATTGATAAGCGTCAATTACACTGTCATCATCAATATCAAGATAACCAAGTTCTTTTGCAATGCGAATATTTGTAAGCATTGATCTGCCTGTGACAACCACTTTTCGACGAGCCAATTTTGCCGCATCAAAAACCTGTTGAACACGGTGTATATGAGATGAAAAAGCAGCTACAACGACTTTTTGTTTTGCATTTTTAATTATATGTCTTAAGGCAACACCAACCTCTGCTTCGCTTTTTGTAAATTCAGTTTTATTTGCGTTTGTAGAATCGCTTAAAAGCAGATCAACGCCTTTTTCTGAAAATCTATTGATAGCTTGAAAGTTTGTGCGAACGCCATCGATTGGAGTTTGGTCTAGCTTAAAATCGCCAGTATGCAAAACATTGCCAGCCGGGCAATGAATAAAAATACCCATAGCACCAGGTATAGAGTGATTGACAGAAAAAAACTCAAGGCTAAATTGAGAACAATTAATTACAGATTCATTTTGAACTTCGTGATAGGTTGGTTTATTCTTAATACTAAATTCTTCAAGTTTGCTTTCGATCATTGCCAAAGAAAGCTTTGAACCGTAAATCGGTACGCTCATGTCTAAATCTTGCAAAAGGTACGGTATAGCACCAATATGGTCTTCGTGTCCGTGAGTAATAAAAATACCTTTAAGCTTATTTGGTTTTTCTAAAATATAAGTATAATCTGGTAAAACAAGGTCAATGCCAATATGTTCATCGTCTGGGAACATAAGGCCGGCATCAACTAAAATAATGTCTGTGTCATATTCAAAAACGGTCATATTTTTCCCAATGGCATCTAAGCCACCTAATGGAATTATCTTTAATTTGGATAAATTGCGACGTGGTTTTCTATTTGTTTTATTAGAAAAATTTGTTTTTTTATTAAACGTATTTTTTTTGTTTTCGGAAGACCTTGTATTTGTAGAAGTCGATGAGTCTGAATTCGCACTAAGACTTACACTTCTTTTTCGCCTAGTACGATTATTGCTTTTGCTACGTTTGATTTCTTCGTTAGCCATAAATACTCCTAGTGGGGTAAAAATTTTTTAAATGAATTGTTCGGACTATTTTATAGTAGCCCAACCTGCTGCATAACTTCTTTTAGATGTTCACTTTGAGCAGAAGTAGCAGGAATTAAAGGAAGACGAAGTCCACCAACAGGAAAGTCCAAGAGTTTTAAAGACTCTTTTACAAGAATTGGATTTGTGGTGGTAAAAAGTTCAGTCATTAAGGGCTTAAGTGCCTCTAATTTTGCATATGCTGCTTCGCGATCGCCAGCAACATATGTATCGACAATATCTTTCATTTGAGCTGGGGCGCAATTACCAATTGTAGAAATAAC
>JAKSUU010000223.1 GCA_024408695.1 Coriobacteriales bacterium
TCACGGCGTATAATGCCAGCCTCAGGTTCTGGCGTGTCTTTGCTAAGGCCAGCAGCTTCACATGCTTTTGTATTGAATAAACAAATATGACCACAATAACTGTCTAGCACTACCGGACGATCAGAAACTGCAGCATCAATGTCATGACGAGTAATAGGACGATTTATACCACCTAACATGCCGATAAACCATTCGCGAGCCCAACCACTACCACGAATAACCGGGTCGCTTGGATGAGCATCGGCAAATTCCTTTACTCGTTTTTGGATTTCTTTTATGGCATCGTCTGGGGTTTTTACATCTGGCAAATTGTTGATATCGTACAAATCAACAACACTATAGCGACGATGACAAAGACCAAAATGCATGTGAGCATCCCCAAAACCTGGAAGGATGCTTCCGCCTTGGCAGTCGGTGACCTGGGTTGCATCACCTATGAATTCTTGAACTCCTTCGTCGGTGCCAATGTAGGCAATTTTGCCATCCTTAATCGCAAGTGCTTGTGCACGAGTTTCTGTTCCATCTAATGCGATGGAATAAACTTTTGCATTTGTAAAGACTCTGTCTGCTGTATTTGACATATTAACCTCCTAATAATTACAAATTTTCTTATTAACTTATAGAAATCTAAATTAACAAATTACATTTTAACATGAATTTGAGGAAACGAGTTTGACTTAAAACGATTTAGTGAAAAACAATTTACTGAAAACAGAAAAAACTAAATACAAACTTCAAAGCAACGCTAACAAAAGCCCGCACTTTACCTAAAAGCGTTTATATTTTCTCTATAAGATTTCAGTTCAAAAACGCTGGCTGGAAGCTTGCTTTTATCAGTGCCGGCACGCTTAAAATAAAAGTAATTTTCGAATTGATTTTCGCTTTCTGGACTTCCTAAGTTGCAAGAAAATATATAATTTTCTTGATCTCGTGGAAAGACCATGCCTTGCGCCACTGCATTCGCAATTTGTTGTTCGTAGCCTGCGGTTTGTCCGCTAATAGGAGTAATGCCATATAAGGGTTCACCGAGTGCAGAATCTTTAGAATACCAAAGGTTAACAACTGGATAATCTGTACCCATATTAAAATTAGATTTTTGATATTCTGACCGTGGGGCCCAGCCATATTGCTTTTCCCAGTTATTACCATTCCATGAGCATATATTTTCGACCAAATTAAATTTGTCCTTTGACAACTCTGTAATTACGGCTTGGTCGGGCTTGCTTTGGGAAGAATCAAAATGGGTCCATTTTACCGCACGGATGGCATCATTTGGATCCGTTGTAGTTAAGTATCCAATGCAAACTACATAAGTATCACCTTTTGAGCTTTCATTATATAAATAATCAAGACATTTAAATTTTGAATTATGAAAAGTGTAAGTACTTATTTGTTTTTTGCAAGTGTCTATAAGCTTGTCGCGCGAAGTCTTGGTCACTCCAGGTTTATATGGATAAACGCACATGCACATCGACGAAATATATCCACCACTAGCTAATACGGCGTATTTGCTTTCGAATTCAGAGTCATTTACAAAAACATTAGACTTATATATTTTTTCAAACAGGGCAGCATTTGCATAATCGCACAAGAACCAGCCATAATATTTGCCTTTGACCATGTTGTAATCTAAGATTTTTTGATTAA
>JAKSUU010000224.1 GCA_024408695.1 Coriobacteriales bacterium
CTCCATAGTGATCGATGTCCCAAGAAGGATCTTCGGCATAATCGCCCAGCGCGTCAATAAAGAAATCAACATCCTTTTCACTGGCTACAACATCTGCAACAGACATATTTGCAATCTGCTTAAACTTCGCCGCAGCCACCTGTGGAGAAGTAGCTTTGGCATTTCTAATCATCTGAATTCTTTCATCAAGAGAGATGACAACTCTTGAGTTTTGGGTACCGGACATATTATTTTCTCCTTTCATAATTAATAAGCTTCTGCAAATGTGGTATTTTTTGCAGGCAATGACATTTTGTATAAAATGTCTATCAGACGGTATCCGGTGTCATCCTTTTTAATCAAATGAGTCTGGGTACCATTTTTCATGGTGTAAACAGATACACGGTAACCTCTGCAAGCTTTGCTGTGGTTTAACAACATCATCTCGTTTGTCAGGTCCTGATCGTTTGAAAACAACGTAACAGGCTTCTCAAGTCTGTGAATTGTTGCTTCTGCAAGCATGGCATTGTCAAACAATGGACCTCGCTGATTTGCATTGAGACGATATTTTCCACCGGAGATAAAAGAAGTCTTAAATACTTCCAACCAGTGTTTTGCTTTTGCCTGTAAAGCAGCTTTTTCCGGATTATTTAAACCGGCGAATTTCTCGAGTTCATGCATACATTGAATTGTGACATCGATAATAAAAGGTTTACTGCTGGTTGCATTAAATTCTTCTGCAATTCTGTCAAAATCAGCAAATGAGTCTTCAAGGACAAAATTTGTGTCAATGAAATTGATATTGTCGTATTCGACGATTTTTGAAATAGTGTTCTTAAGTTCCATAATGAGAACCTCCTTATTAATATATTATTTGATGAAAGAACCTCTGAGCTATTTCCTAAGCCCATTGGATTTTTTCTTTCGCTTTTATACAAAACGCAGTCTGCCACGCGAGTGGCAGACTGCGTTAACCCCTAAAGTCATCCCGGCCCCGGCTAATCCCTAAATATAAATATAAAATGGTAAATCTTTTCTCTTTTATAAAATAAAGAATAGCTATTACTTATTTTATATATAAAGTATTGTTAATCATAATGGAGATAACTTTATATTGTAATATCTGAAATTAAAGGATATTATTGATATAATAAAATAAAAACCATGTATAAATATTATAGAAATTTAAGATATAAGACATAAGGAATCTTTAAATAATGAAAAGAAACAGACAATCTATAATTGAAAAAGAAATAGAAAATTACTTTTTTAGTGATATGTACGAAACAAGTAAAAATCATTTTTATTTTCGTGCGGGCCAGGAAAAGGCAATTAAAGATCTTTTGTCAAACATTGAGAAAAGAGAAAGCGGAAAAAAATATTATGATACTTTTACCCTTATGAATACAGGAGGAGGAAAGTCTATTTGTTTTCAATATCCCGCGATTAAGGCAAAGGGGATCACGATTGTTGTTTCACCGCTTGTCTCATTGATGAATGATCAGGTGAATCACTTTAATGAACAACTGAAAGCAGCAAGAGAAAAATATCCGCAAGACATACCAAAAATCAAAGCGATTGCACTTCGTTCTGATGCTACTGATGACGAAAGCGGCGACTTGGAAAGAAGTTCATACACCTCAAAAAAACAGATG
>JAKSUU010000225.1 GCA_024408695.1 Coriobacteriales bacterium
TAATAGACTTTACCCATCCCGCAACCGTAACAGATGCATTGTCAAATTTTTCTTGGCTTTTATATATATCTCTAATCTTTACAAGTTCCATTTTTCTCTCTTTTTTATAATATAAATCTAAAATTTAACTTTAATTTGGGGCTTCGGTAGCCTCTGTGGTAGAAGTTTAGCATAACAATCATATTATGCAGCCTTTCTTTTGATTATTTTGTAAGGATTAATGTTTTTGTGGAAAGGCAACTCTAGATCTAGGTCAGAACATCTAAGCATAAGCAAAGCAATTAAATTGTCAATATTTCGAAATCCATAACCCATCTTTACTGTCACTTTAATTTTATTATTGATAGCTTCAATACGCCCATTTCCAATGCCTAAATCTATTGCTTTAAGTATATCGGCTTTTCTTTTACGGATTTTCTTTTCAACCTCTACAACAGGTTTTATTTTACAGTATGCTGTTTTGTGCATTCAAGTATCAAGCAACTCTTCAGCATTTTCTTTATCAGAATAAATCTTTCTTAGGTCTTCCTTAAATTCTCATGTTTTAAATAGATGATTACCAGCAAGATTCTTTAAATTTTCCAATTTCTTTTCTTGTGATTCGTTTAAGTTTTCAAAATTTTTCAATAGTGGAAATCTCATACCTTTTAAAACATCCTGGAATTCTTTTGCTTTTTTATAATCAACGTTTACTTCTTCTTTTTTGGGTCTTCCAGGAGCTTTACGCTTTTTTGGTTTTAGAGAATCTGCAGCGTTTTTCGCCTCTCTTCATTCTTGTTGGCGTACCTTATCTAGTGCTTCGGTCATTCAACTTATAACATGAAACGGATCCATGCAATAAGATGCTTGTTTACAATACTTCTTTACAACTTTTTTAATTCATCTAGCACCATCAGCTGTAACAACTTCAATATTTTCGCATTGTTCTTTTGTAAGTTTTTTAAAAAATAGCTCCAAGACATCCGAGCCTTTTCCCTCATGAACTCATAAAAGTGAAGATTTATCATGGTCAACAATAACTGTAAGATATTTGTGACCTTTTTTATAGCTTGTTTCATCAATGCCTATTTTTTTGACATCGTCTCATTTAGATATATCTCTCTGTTCTTCCATCTCATCATATACACGTTTGCAAATGTTACCAACTGTTTTTCATTCTATACGTGCTAACGAGCTTGTAGCAGACTTAGTACAATAAACAGATAAGTAAGCCACGTACTCTTCAAACGATTTTGTAAACGATGAATCATGTCTAGCTCAAGGAAGTTTTTGTACATGTACACCGTGTTCAGGACACGAAACTCTTACTGGTTTGTACTCTAAATAAGTAGCTGAAGCCGCTATATCTTGAACACGTCAATACTTAGGCGTTTGCTTAGCATCGTAAACTCTGCATTTCTTACCACATACAGGGCACCTATACTGTTCTGATTTATAAGGCTCAACTTTTACGATAATAATAGTATCTTCAATAGAAATATTTTTTATTTTAGTTTTGGTTAAATTTAGAGCAAGTTTGATTACACTTTTCATTGTATCCCTTTCTGTT
>JAKSUU010000226.1 GCA_024408695.1 Coriobacteriales bacterium
AATAGACACAGCAGGTATTCGTAAAAAATCAAAAATTGATGAGGATGTTGAGTATTATGGTTTTGTTCGCTCACTTCGTTCTATTGATCGTGCGAGTGTGTGCCTGCTCCTGATAGATGCAACCATTGGACTTACCGACCTTGATCAGCGTGTTGCTCAAATTGCAAAAGATCGCTATTGTGCAATGATAATACTTATTAATAAATGGGATTTGCTTACAGATGCCACTGCTCGGCAAGAATTACTTGATAGGATTAATGATAGAATGTTGCATGTTCAATATGCACCCTACCTTTGTATTAGTGCAAAAACGGGCAAGTCTACTCAAAAAATATGGGATCTTGTAAATAAAGTTTACGAAAACTACAATCAAAAAATCCCCACCAATCGACTTAACTTTTTGCTCGCGCGCCTTAGAGAATTTGGTAACTTTCCAGTAAAAGGAACACGCGCTTTAAAAATTAACTATGTAACCCAAACCCGAATTTGTCCTCCTGGATTTACATATTTTGTTAATTTTCCTCAAATTATTGATGCAAATTTTGAGCGCTTCCTCGAAAACAAAATGCGCGAAACCTTCGATTTAGAAGGTACTCCAATCGTAATTAAATTCAAGAAGAAAAATTAAAAGGGTAAGTGCAGCATGGATAATATTTCGCTATTTTTTATACCTACTACCTTTGGTTTGTGTGCTTACATTTTAGGTTCTATTCCATTTGGTGTTTTAATAGCTAAAATTAAAGGTGGCACAAACCCTTTGCAAACTGGCTCAAAATCTATAGGAACCACCAATATGGCGCGCACAAATGGAATTGGTGCAGCTGCCATCACATTGATTTGTGATCTTTTAAAAGGGGCTCTTCCTATTCTTGCTGCGTATGGGGTGTTTGCCTTTGCAGGAATAACTGTAGATCTTTTTCCCATAACCATTGCTTTTGCTTATTTTTTTGCTGTATTTGGGCATTGCTTTAGTATATTTTTGCATTTTAAAGGTGGAAAAGGAATTGCAACCGGGTTTGGTGGCATATTGGTAATATCACCTATGATAGCTGGTATTATTCTTTTAGTTTTCATTATTATCTTTTTGATTTTTAGATATGTTTCATTGGCATCAATTTGCGCTGTTCTTACATTTGCAGCTTGTGGCATAGTTTTTTTTCTTTTAGGTTTACTAGAACTAAACATTACTATTTCTTTTGTTTTAGTTTCGGCTCTTATTATTTTTCAGCATCGAACAAATATTTCTAGGCTTATTAAAGGCCAAGAGCCTAAGTTTTCTTTTGAAAAAAAGCATTAAATTTATTTATACGAGATTATTGTTTGCTTACGATGATTTAACATCGTTATTAGTTTGCAAAATATCATTGTTGGATTCTTTTACTGAGTTTTCGTTAGACTTTTGTGGAGTAATGAAGTTATAGTCCTTTACATCTTGGTTGATTGTCATTTGAGAAATATCGTTGTCAAATGCCAACATATCGTTTTTGTTAATTGAAATATCATCACTTGGGTTTGTTTCTTTAGTATT
>JAKSUU010000023.1 GCA_024408695.1 Coriobacteriales bacterium
TGAAATTGACCCAAACAATAACAAATTCAACGAAGACAGAGTAATACAAAGCGAGTTTAGATTAGAAGACAGCGTGCATAGGGCCAAAAGAGAAAAAGGTCGCAATCGCAAAAATGTAAACGATAAAAAAATTAAAAACCAAAAGTTAAACAAGGTTCTTTCTTTTCCTATGCGCTTTCTTTTTGCCTTATTAGCATGCATCTGTTTCTTTTTTGCTCTTTGCTTTTTTTCTCCTTTGCAACTTATTAGTGCGGCCTCGGTAGAATTTAGCTTTAATATTACACATGTTTGGTGGCAAAACCTGATTTTTTCAAGCTTATTGAGCATTATTTGTGCTTTTATAATTTCTTTATTTAAAGGTCGTGCTTTTTGTGTTGTTACAACTTTTGTTTTTTCGTTAGGTCTTTGTTGTTTTATACAAAGACTTCTTTTAAACTATGCTATGCCAATTGCAATGGGAGAAAACTTAGATTTAAATTTTTACAAAAAAACAACCATACTGAGTGCTTGTGTCTGGATTCTTATTATTGCAATATGTCAGGTAATTGTTGCAAAAAGGCCTTTGTTTATTAAATATTTTATTGGCTTGTTATCTGCGTTCTTAATAATTACGCAAAGTGTTATGCTTATAATCGCAATACCTGCGTCTCTTGAAAATGTAGAGAATTACACTGTATCGTCAAAAGGGCTTTATGAGGTTTCTCAAAAAAATGATGTTGAATTAATTTGTCTAGATCAATTTGATCAGGTCTTTTTCAATGGGATTATTAATCTTTGTCCAGATATCTTAGATGAATTTACCGATTTTACAGCTTATACAAACACTAGCGCTTACTTTGAGTTTACAAGATATGGATCGCCCTTTCTTATAACATCTAATGTTCCTCTTGGTTGGTCAGATGAAGAATACATGAATAATTCTACAAAGTTTTATGATGAGATTACTAAGGCAGGTTATAGTGTGGGTGTATATAGTCGCGATACTTATAATTTAAAAGAAAAAATTTCTCCTTATACCATAAATGTTTCACAGACACAGATTGCTGTTAATAATTTTGAAGCTATAAAACAAATGCTTAAATGTGGCTGTTATAGGGATCTACCTTGGATTTTCAAACCTTATTTTAGCATATATGCCGAAACCATCAACGGTAAAGTTGTTGCTAGCGTTTCGGCGGATGGTGTTGAGCAATTCACAAGTGACGACTCTGAAATTTATCATAATCTTAAAGATCAGAATTTGCAATTCGCCGAATATGCGCCTAATGGATCATTTAAATTTTATCATTTGGCTGGAACTCATGCTCCACTTGAATATCTAGACTATTTTATTAAAGATCCAGACAATGCCAATCATTATACTCAAGGTGCAGCTGAACTAAGGCTAGTATCTGAATATTTGAAGAACTTAAAACGATTAGGTATTTATGATGATGCAACAATTATTGTATCTACAGATCACGGCGCTCAGCAAGGCGACAAGCCTCGTCTTGCAAACCCGGATACACCAATGATTCTTTATAAACCAGCAAAGAAAAACAACCCAAATCCTTTAGGACAAGCTATAAAGTTTTGCGATTATGCAACTGGTCACATGGATTTGCATAAGACTATTATTGATGTTATTGGTGGGGATACCTCCAAATTTTCATATGATAATGCACAGATATTTCATCAGTTGCAGCCAAATAATAGAGATAGATATTTTTATAAATCATATAATCCGCAGCTTGATTGGAATTCTACTCATGATGTGGACTGGATAGAGTATGTTTGTAAAGATGGTAATGATGCAAATAAATTAGAAAATTGGATTGAAACGGGTGTTCGCTATCCAGTTATTTCGGAATATACGATACGAAAAAATCAGGAATAAAAGTTTATAATAATTATTTGTGTTAAGAGGAGAAGGATCATGAAAAAAGTTACAATTGTTGGTGCCGGTAATGTTGGTGCTACTGCTGCTCAGTTAATTTTACAAAAAGACATTGCAGATGTTTGCTTAATTGATGTTGTTGAGGGTTTGCCACAAGGAAAAGCTCTTGATATGATGCACATGAAAAGTATCGAAAAATTTTCTTCTAATATTACGGGAACTAATGAATATTTAGATACAGCCAATAGCGATATAGTTGTTATTACTGCAGGTGTTGCTCGTAAACCAGGCATGACACGCGAAGATTTAATTGGAATTAACTCAAAAATTATGGCTGATGTAATTGATAAGGCTCAAGCGCAATCTCCAAATGCAATTTTTATTGTTGTTACAAATCCGCTAGATGTAATGACTGAATTTGCATATAAAAAATCTGGATTAGATTCGTCAAAGATATTTGGTATGGGTGGTGTTTTAGATAGCGCTAGATTCGCGTATGAAATTTCACAGCTTACAGGTGCCGAAGTTGCAAAGATTAATGCCATTGTATGTGGAGCACACGGTCAGGGAATGGTTTGTTTGCCTAGTCAAAGCACTGTGGATGGCAAATGTATACTTGATATTTTAAGTGATGATGAAATCGCTACTATATGTGCAAATACTGTAAATGGTGGAGCGCAAATTGTCGAATTCTTAAAAACTGGTAGTGCATTTTTTGCTCCAGGTGCAAGCATCGCACGTATGGTTGAGGCAATAATCACAGATAGCAAAGACGTTTTGAGTGTTTGCGCACGTTGCGATGGACAATATGGTGTTAAAGACACTTATATGTGCGTTCCGGTTAAACTTGGTGTAGCGGGTATTAAAGAAATTGTTGAGTTCAACGTAAGCGATGCTGAACTTAAAGCTCTACAAGAAAGTGCCCTTTCTATTCAAACTCAACTTGCTAATCTCAATGTATAAATTATTTAAATTTCTACTTAAAAATTTTTAATGAAATATCGCTCAAAAAATATTAAAACTTGCTCTTTTATAAATGAAACTAGTTGCAATAGGCGCAAGAATAATATAATAGATTTTTTTATTCTTTCTTTGTCACTATTGTTTGCTTATGTTATTAGTCCTTTATCTGCATGGGCTTATGTTGACCCATCAGTAATGACATACACTATACAAGCTTTAGCCAGTGTTGCTGTTGTTATGGCTTCAATTTTTGGAGTTTTATGGCGGCGCTTAAAATCAAATTTATTCTCTTCTTTAGAAATAGATCCTGATAAAAACAAACTCAAGGAAGGAAAAGTAGAGTCTGGAGATAACAAGACTAGCGCTAAAGCTCGTTTTGCTTCTAGGCCAGGCAAAAGAAAAGTTAAAACTAAAAGTTCAAAGGCTGAGCGAAAACAACGAATCATTAAGTCTTATCCTTTTTCAATTCGCTTTCTTTTTGCCTTTTTAGCAAGTGCATGTTTTGTTTTTTCAATAAGCTTTTTTTCGCCTTTATCTTTAGTTACAGCATCTATAGGGGAATTCAGTTTTTGTATAACCGATATTTGGTTGTTAATGCTAATATTTTCTCTAATTATTAGTTTGCTTTTGGCTTTGATAATTTCGCTTTTTAAAGGTAAAGCATTTTGTATAGTTTGTACACTTGTTTTTGCTATAGGCTTATGCTTTTTTATTCAACGCTGTCTTTTGAATTATGCGTTACCAACTTCAATGGGCAAAGAACTTGACCTAAACTATTATAAAAAAACAACCGTTATAGGTTTATGTGTTTGGGCTGCGGTTATAGCAATCTGCTTGTTTATTTCATTCAAAAAGCCATTATTTGTTAAATATTTTGTTGGAGTACTTGCATCATTTTTAATTATTTCTCAATCCGTGATGCTTATTGCTTCGGTTCCAGAATCATTAGAAAACTACGATAACATTTCTGTTTCGCAAAAAGGACTTTATGAAGTTTCTGCCAAAAGTGAAGTTGAATTTTTTATTTTAGATGCATTCGATCAAAAATGGTTTAATGATGTTTTAGCTGCAGAACCAGATATTCTTGATGAATTTACGGATTTTACTGTTTACAATAATGCAACTGGATTTTTTGAATATACACGTTTTGCTTCTCCATTTTTAGTAAGTTCGAATCTTCCAATTAACTATACTTTGGATGATTATCACAATAAGTGTACAAAATTTTACGATGAAATTAATAAGGCTGGCTACAGTGTAGCAATGTATAGCCTTGATGTTTTTGATCAAGTCCCTTACCTGCAGGATTGTACAATAAATATTGGTCCAAAAGAGCAACACATTAGTATTCCTGGGACTATTAAACAAATGCTTAGATGCGGCTGTTATCGTGATTTACCATTTCTTTTAAAGCCTTCATTTTTGATTTATGGAGACAAAATCAATTCCGATGTTTCAGAGGGTGCAACAATAGACGGATATGAAGAATTTAACCGAAAAGAAGACCAAATTTATCATAATTTGCAAAATAATGCACTAACTATAAATGAAACTGGAGAAAAAGGAACCTTTAAATATTACCATTTGCTCGGAGAGCATTCCCCTTGGTATTGGGATAAAAACTTTGAACCAGATGAAAATGCTGATTTATTATCACAAGGTATTTGTGAAATGAAGCTTATCGTTGAGTATATTAAAAATTTAAAGCGTCTTGGAGTTTATGACAATACTACAATTATTTTAAGCGCCGACCACGGTGAGCAAATGCCAATTTCTGATGATATGTATATGGTTGATAATCCATTTTTGTTGGTCAAGCCAGCCAAATCTCATAATCCTAACCCTACTGGTCAACCAGTAAAATTTTCTAATCTTGCTACCGGTCATTTGGATGTCCATCCCACTGTAATGGATGCTGTTGGTGGGGATATTTCAAAATTTACTTTGTATGGTGGGCAATCAATTTTTACGCTTCAACCTAATAATCGTGATAGGATATTTTATAAGACAGCACATATTGATGGGCCCGAGCATCAGGAATTTCATGAATATGTTTTGCCTGGTGGTAAAGACCCTCATGTGTTAGAAAATTGGGTAGATACTGGTAATTATTACTTTGCTATTTCGTATCATGATTTTGCTAAGAAAAAACCCAATGTTTAGTCTATGTTTACTTATGTGCCGCTTTAGCTCAGTTGGTAGAGCAACGCACTCGTAATGCGTAGGTCAAGAGTTCGAATCTCTTAGGCGGCACCAGTTTTAAAGTTTACAAAATTTATTATATAAACAGCTTTTTTATCACAGTAAGATGCTTAATACCATTTGATACCAGTTATTTCATTAATTTTTTCTTTAGAAAAACCCGCATTTAAAAGTTTTTCTGGTCTGAATTCTGGGTTAATTCCAGATTCAAAAGATGTTATTTTTCTATACGCATTAGGATTGCTTATATCAAAAACAAAGTCTGTCGATTTAAAAAACTTGCCCGTATTGGGATTTTCGCCACAAACTGTACAAAGTAACAGGTTGCCTTCTTGGTGAAAATCAAAGACATCAAGGACATACCCTGAGCTTGGATTAATGGCTTCTAAAACTAATCGTTTCATTTCATCTTCGCTTTGCTGCTTTTGCGCAGCTATTTTTTGTTCTTCTATTTTTTTTGCATTAGCTATAGCTTCATCACGAGCTTTTTTTGTATTATCCATATATTCATTGGCAAATTTCCCATTATTATTGTCATTTTGTGCATATTCATAAGCTGCGTTTAATTCATCATCTGTTATAGATGCGCTATCTTCAATTTCAAATGTAAGCGTGGTGTCTTTTAACACATCACAAATAGGTTTATCCCCAAGACTGTTATCTATTTTTACATCGTTAAGATCTTGAGGGCATTTATAGAATATTCCGCTTTTGCATAATGGGGATGCAACAAAAGAAAAACAATATTGTCCTTTCTTTAGTTCTATGCCTTGACCTTTGCCATTAACATATTGCAATTCATCAACATCTTCATTTTTAACATTTTTGCCTGTAATGGCAACAGGAATTGCTGTTGAGTTTTCATCATCATACGATTCTGCATCAATAATTAATGGTACCTGATGTTTTTGATCTTGAATTGCATTATTGTGTATCACAAATGTCACAATGCCTGCGATAACTAATAGAACAACAACAATGAGAACAATAATAAGGGCCTTTTTTTTCATAATTTATTACCTTCCTAAGTATTTTCCAGAATATTGTATATCTCCACCTTTATATCCTTGGCTTTTACATAGTTCTAATAATTCTTTTGCCAAATCTTCAGTTTTGCATGTGCATGCGTTTACACAATACCAGGGTTCTGGGTTTAAATTAGCCCATTCGGTTGTTAAATATGTACCTGCTGGAAAACCGTCAGCTCTCACTTTTTCTGCATATGCTGCAGCTTCACTTTGACTTTTGGAAGCATAAAGCCAAACACCCCAAAATTCACCACGAGCAATAGGTACTCCATATTTTTCTACAATTTCACTCATGCTTGGCATGCTTGTTTTGTTTGATGTAGATTCGTTTTGAACTTGGTTTGTTTGCAGGGCTGCCAAAGCCTCGTCTCTTTTTTCTTTCGTGGTTTTTAAATATGCATCATCACTGTTGTTATAAGTCTTATCCTTTACGGCATATTCATAAGATTTGTCTAAGTCTTCATCTGTAATTAAAGCAGGATCCATTTTTTTCAATTTATATTTGTCTTCGGTAATCAAGCCAGTCGAAGTGTTTTTGAGATATTCTTCATCGATTTTAAAATTTAGTTCAGATTCAGGCAGTGAATAAAAGTCTCCATTTTTGCATAAAGGTGAAGCTAAAAAGATCAGTTTATATTCACCTTTTTCTAACTTTAAATCATCGTTGTCTCCGTTCGTAATAAATATAGTCTCATCATAAGCTTTATTATTCGATGTTTTTCCAGTTATTTTAATTGGTATACGCGTAGCATCGCCTAAAGAATAATTTTCGATAAAAGATCCTAAATTTACCTTGTATAACATCGGTTGTGTGATAGCTTTAAATAGGAAAAATGCACCGAACCCAGCAATTATTAAGCATATGCAAACTGCACCAACAATTAATGGCTTTCTGTTCTTTTTAGTTAAGTTTTGTTTTTCTGCATTATTTTGTATTGTGGCAGGCTTGCACTCTGAGCAAAATTCAGCGTTGTAATTTTCGTCTAGCTTCTTTCCACATTTTAAACAGTAAGGCATATATTAGACCTTAGTTAATAATAATGCATATATTTTATCATTATCTATTAATCAAATAAATCAAAATGGTAAAATAAGAAATATAAATATGTAGTTTAAAAGTAGACTGTTGCCTAAACGAATTCAACATAATTCTGGTTCTCGCATCGATACCCCAAGAAGAAGGACTAATCCTGAGAAATTATATTATCCTTATGATGGTGCAAATGACAGCCCCCAGGACTATTCGAGGTATCAATTTTATAACTCTACTGTTAATTTTCGAGACGAAAACGAGCGGACGCGAAGTGAAACCTCGAGATCTTATCAACGCAGGTTAAATCACTATAACAACGAAGATAACTTATCGTCAAATCAGCAAAATTCACAAAGGCGCGTAGCCAGGTTAGAGCATAGGCAGGTTTCACAAACTTCTTCTAGTCAAACAAATGACAGCCAAAATAAATTTAGAAGAAGTAATTATCGTTTAGATGATGAGCCAATAAAGCGTGATGCAAAGCACAGACGTTCTAAAAGCTCTAGCTCAAAAAGAAAACAGCAAGACAATGGTACGGTTTTATTTACAGAAAACGATGATAGTTTAGAACCTTATTCCCAAGCTAATTCAAGGCAAATTAATTCACTTAATGCGGATTCAGATATAAATCAGCAATCTAATAAACCTAATTCCAATAATTATCGACGTGGTGAAAAAAGGAATTCAAATTATCAAAATAGCCACCATTATTCCGAACCTGAGGCAAATGGTATTAGCCTAAGCCAGTTAAAGATACGTCGTTTATGCGTTGGAATCATGACTGCACTAATTTTTGTTGGGATTTTTTGTGCATTATTTGTTTTGCCTTCGCAGCCTATAAATAGTGCTACAAACCCTCAAAATAATGCAAGCGTAGCTGCAAAGCCTAAACTTTTGCCCACGCCAATTATGGCTACAAGCATGGGTGTGAACTTGCACTGTGCCGTTACGATGCAAGATTTAACAGAAATATTAATTCATAATGCTTCTTATACTTATGCTTGTCCGTTAGAAACTCAGCTAACCGAAGCTACAAATGATGATATTATTAAAGCGCATGGTACCGGACGAGACCCAAATACTCAGCCAACTGGCGAAAATTGGATGACTGGTCAATTTATTCGTTGCTTTAGATCTGAAAGTAAAGGTCCTAAATTGTCGGCAATTGATTGTGGTGGTCCTGTAGGTGCTACGGTTTATTCACCTGTTAGTGGAACTGTGGTAAAGGTAAAACCATATTCTTTATATAATAATGATGCTTATCCAGATATAGAGATTCATATTCAACCCGATGGCCACCCAGAGCTAGATGTGGTTTTAATTCATTTGGAAAATCCATGTGTCAAAGTCGGCGATCGTGTAAAAGCGGGCGAAACGTCAATTGCGACAATTCGTGATGTTTATGCATATATTGGTGATAGTATGCAATTGCGCAATTATACAGGCAAAGGCGACAACGGAAATCATACGCACATACAAGTCAATAATGCAAATGATCCAGAATATAAAGG
Organism: Coriobacteriales bacterium; assembly: GCA_024408695.1. GTDB lineage: Bacteria > Actinomycetota > Coriobacteriia > Coriobacteriales > QAMH01 > JAKSUU01. The sequence goes on from JAKSUU010000023.1 coordinate 8,614, forward strand.
TCTAAGCGATTGATTTTTTTAAGCTAGTGATTATTTTATAGAAGCAAAAAATGTAGCTTCATCAAATAAATCACGAACAGATTTTTCTTGTTCGTCAAATGGTAAATCTAAAAATTCATCAACAGTAGGAACAAGTTCACTGCAATCAATAAAATGATTTTTTTCGTTTAAAATATCAGTTCTTTGAACGCGCCAATAATGGCTATTTACATCGGTTAAATAATATGTTTTGCCTAAAACATCCATAAAAACCGAATGATTTGTTCTTAAATAGGTAGATAAATCGTGTCTTTCGATAGTAAGTGGTTCATCAGCTTTAGCGCCCACGGAAGCCTCCTAATAATGTAGAAAATCAATATATTTATATTATACTAATAATTACGATTCGTTAAAAATTAGGAGCGATATGTCTGCAACAGTTTTAGTTGGTACGCAATGGGGAGATGAAGGCAAGGGCAAAGTTTGCGATTTGCTTAGCAAAAACTATGATTATGTTGTACGCTTTCAAGGTGGAAACAATGCTGGTCATACCGTTATTAGTGGCAACAAAAAACTTGCTTTGCACCTTATACCTTCTGGAATTTTATATCCTGGCGTTACTCCAATTATTGCAAATGGCGTTGTGATTGATCCAAAAGTTTTGCTCGAAGAAATTAAGTATTTAGAAGAAATAAATGTTAGTTGTGAAAACTTAATTATTAGCAGTAATGCTCATGTTATTATGCCCTACCATTTAGAACTAGATGGTGCAAGCGAACGTCATCTTGGCTCTAATAATATAGGTACGACAAAACGAGGCATCGGACCTTGTTATCAAGATAAATATGAGCGTTGTGGAATTCGCATGCAAGATTTATGTGACGAAAAAATTCTTCGTGAAAAATTAGAAGCAGTTATTCCTACAAAAAATTCAATTCTAAAGGACGTTTATGGCAGTGATGTTCAGTTTAGTGTAGATAAGGTTCTTGAAGAATATTTATCTTATGCAAAAGTTCTTAAAAAACATGTTCAAGATACATCTATTCTTTTGAATAGAAAACTTAGCGATGGTAAAAAAATATTATTCGAGGGTGCGCAGGCTACTCAGCTTGACATTGATCATGGTACTTATCCATTTGTAACATCTAGTAACTGTACGGCAGGTGGTGCGTGTACGGGTGCTGGGATTGGTCCAACAAAAATTGATAGAGTTTTAGGTATTGCTAAGGCCTACATGACACGTGTTGGCAGTGGTCCTTTTCCAACTGAATTATTTGATGAAGATGGAGAAAAGTTAGGTGAAATTGGCGCAGAATATGGGGTTACAACAGGTCGCAAACGTAGGTGCGGTTGGCTAGATTTAGTCATATTAAAGTATGCTGTTGCAGTTAATGGTTTGAGTGATATTGCTTTAACTAAGTTAGACGTACTTGGTTCTTTTGATCAAATAAAGGTATGTACATCATATGAATATCAAGGTCAGGTATATGTTAATGTTCCTTTACAACAAACAGCTTTTCATCACGCCCAGCCGGTTTATACAACATTACCGGGTTGGAATTGTGATATTTCTGAATGCAGGAACTATAAAGATTTACCACACGAGGCAAAATCTTATGTAGAATTCATTGAAGATTTTGTTGGTGCAAAAGTTAGTATTATTACCGTTGGTCCAGACAGGGATGCCACAATAATGCGTGGCTGGGAAGTTCGTTAGCCCCTAT
>JAKSUU010000024.1 GCA_024408695.1 Coriobacteriales bacterium
ATAATAAAAATAAAATTCTAATGTTTTTTTCAAAACCCACGTGCGTAGCAGCACGTGCAAATTCATTTTCTCTAAAAGTGCAAACAATGGTTGGAATATCATCAATAGATGCATTTGGTTTTGTTTTTCTAAGTAATGAAGTAACGGCAAGTAATGTTTTTAAAATCAATTCGTCTTCGTATTCATTGATGATAACAGCTCGTGAGTTTTCAACAGCGCATCTTTGTAATTCATCAATATCTCTTGTATTAGCACTTCTGCAAAGAACTTTACAATTTCCTACTTTTCTTGTTTTTCTTATACTTACACCTAAAATAGTCGCAATGGTTCTTTCCATATCGGCACGCGAAAGATTACGATCAATAAACAAAATGCTTATTTCCTCACCTTTTTCGTGTGCTAGTGTAAACTCATTAAGAAATGTTGCTACGTTGTCTTGAAAGCCAATAATTACTATATGATTTTGTTCAAGTACTGGAGAAAAGCCTCTTTTTAAACTCTCAAATCTAGATGTTAAAGCTGTCGTAATAATACCGATGAGCGCAGATGTCAAAAATAGACCAAGTAATATAACGACAACGGTTACGAGTAAATATGGAATGGTTTCGTGTAAATCGTCATATCTGGGCGGTTCAGGGTTTAAAACAAAAGAAAAAGCAGTCCATAAAGATTTTGCAATATTTATATCGGTTGTAAAATCAATAACTAAATAACACAATGTAGCAATTATTATTACCACCACAGATGCCAATAACAGCATAAAAATAATGGAAATGAACCCTTGCGACAATGCATCATCAATTTTATTTTCTATTATTTTTCTTCGCTGGCTGTTTGTTTTTTTCATGTATCATCCTTACAAAAATTACTATATTAATGAGCCCTTTTAATATAAATTAAAATTTATTAATTTTTAATATTTTCATAAACTATATACCATAATTTCGATTTGAACATTTACATTATGCTTTCCTACAATTAAAAAACGCTCTTAAGTAAACACTAAATTTGTACCTGTTTTCTAACAATAAATTGTCAAATTTTGTTCGAAAAATAATTTACCCTTAATTTGATTGCAATGTTGCTTGTAAATGCTAAAATATTTTATGTTTTGTAGATTTAGTTATTAGTAGTTTGAAAATTCATTAATTAAATCTTAATAACGAAAGAGATTAAATGCAGCATAAAGGCCTAACAGCACAAGAAGTAATAAAATCTAGAAACGATTTTGGCTCTAACGCCCTCCCCGAAAGAAAAAAGAAATCCTTTTTTTCAACCTTAATAAAAAATTTTAAAGACCCTATTATTAAAATTTTATGTATTGCTCTAGCAATAAACATAGTGCTGGTTATTTTTGGCGAATCAGAATGGTACGAAGTAATAGGCATAGCATGTGCCGTTTTGGTTGCAACTTTACTGGCAAGTTTTTCTGAATATAAAAACGAAGACGCCTTTCAACAATTGCAAAAAGAAAACGCAAAAATCTATTGCAAAACATATAGGGATGGGAATATATCTGAAGTTCCCATTGATGAATTAGTCGTTGGCGATTGTGTTGTTATTCAGGCAGGTGATAAAATTCCTGCAGATGGATATATGTTATCGGGTCAAATTAAAGTCGATCAATCTACACTAAATGGGGAAAGTGAAGAAGTTGAAAAAAATGCAGCTCCAAAAGACTACCAAATAACCAGCTCAATTAACTTTTTTTCAGAGTACGATATTTTTAGAGGAAGCATTGTTACCAACGGAAACGGAGTATTTTGCGTGGCCTCAGTTGGTATAAAAACAGTTTTTGGCAGCATCGCAAACGAACTCCAAAACAATACAAAACCCGATTCTCCCTTAAAAGTAAAGCTTTCAGCACTGGCAAAAAAGATTGCTCGTTTTGGTTATATAGGCGCAGTTGTTATTGCAATTGCTTTCTTTTTCAGCAATGTTTTTGTTGCCAATAATTTTGACCCAGTGCTAATAAGCGCAATGTTTACTGACGTAACATCCATATTGCATGTTATTGTAAATGCACTTATGCTTGCTGTCGTAATAATTGTTATGGCTGTTCCAGAAGGATTGCCGTTAATGATTGCGCTTGTATCTTCATTAAATATGCGCAAAATGCTTAAAGCTAATGTTTTAGTTAGAGATATTGATGGAATAGAAACAGCAGGTGGACTCAACATTTTATTTACAGATAAAACTGGAACAATTACTAAAGGAAAGCTAGAAGTTGTAACATTTATTGACTCAGAGGCAAATACCTATGCAAACATTAGCGAGCTATCAAGTTATCAAAAGGCTGAAGTAACAAATAATGCTTGTATCAATACCAATGCATACTTTATCAACGACGAAAACGGTTTTAATGCAATCGGCGGAAATGCAACCGAGCGTGCTTTGCTTAACTATGTTTCTGAACAAGCATACACAAACACTCAAAAATACGCAGAAATTGCATTTGATAGTAAAAATAAATATTCCGCATGCCAAAAAAAGAAAGATAGCGTTATATACATAAAGGGAGCGCCCGAAATTTTGCTCAAACGCTGCAGTTATGGACTCAATGCCAATGGTCAAAAAGTTAAAATTAATCTAGAAAAAATCGAGGCTGAAATAAACAAACTCACACAAAAATGCATTAGAGTTTTAGCTCTTGGTATATGCCATGGCGAAATTAAAGACAATGCAATTGATTCAGATGAATGGCTTTTAACGGGACTTGTTGGAATTAGAGACGACATTCGCAAAGAATCATTTGATGCAATTAAATCTACTTTAGCCGCTGGCGTTCAAGTTGTTATGATAACGGGAGATAAAAAAGAGACAGCAACTGCCATAGCCAAAGAAATCGGATTAGTTAATAGCGAAAGTGATGTTGTTCTTACAAGTGATGAGCTTAACAATAAAAGCGACGAAGAACTCGCCAAAATACTTCCTAATGTTAGAGTTATTTCAAGAGCCTTACCAAGCGACAAAAGCAGGCTTGTCAAAGTAGCTCAAAGCTTAAACTTGGTTTGTGGTATGACAGGCGATGGAGTTAACGATTCTGCAGCTCTTAAAGCTGCAGACATAGGCTTTGCTATGGGAAGCGGCACCGAAGTTGCAAAAGAAGCAAGCGAGATTGTTATTTTAGACGACAATTTTCAATCAATAGAAAACGCCATTTTATATGGGCGGACAATTTACAACAATATACGTAAGTTTTTAATTTACCAACTTACAATCAACTTTGCTGCGGTATTTATTTCCATTATTATGCCACTTGTTGCTAATATTACTCCTTTAACTGTAATTCAAATATTATGGATTAATTTAATCATAGATACTTTTGCAGCAATCGCGCTTGGTGGTGAGCCTCCTCGTATGTCATATATGGACGAAAGGCCAAGGGCACGTGATGAAAACATCATTAACAAAAGCATGACTGCCTCAATTTTACTTGGCTCTATTTGGTGCTTATTGCTCAGCCTCGTTATCCTATTAAGCGGATTCTTTAGCGAAATTTTTACAACGACCGACAATCTTTATACCGCTTACTTCACCTTCTTTGTATTTTCAGCAATATTTAATGCCTTCAACTGCAGAACAGCAAGTATTAACCTATTCGACAAAATGAGTTCTAACAAAATATTTTTGCTTGTATTTGCACTTATAGCTTTCTCCCAAATTATAATGACATACTTTGGCGGAGTTGTATTTAGATGTTACGGACTTGAACCCACACAATGGATTGTAATTCTTGTTCTTGCCTTCACAATAATTCCACTAGATCTTATTCGCAAAGTAATCTTCAAAAAGAAAAAATAAAACCCTAAATCAATAAATATAAGTATCAAAACCTTTATTAATGAGAACCTATATAGGTCAAATGCTCGCCATCTGCGACAACTTTAACCTTTTTGTATTCGTTTTCGCATAATTCTTGATAAATTTTTTGAAAAACAGGAGCAAAAATACCATCAAGTTCACGCGCGCCTAAGCCATCCTTTAAGCAACGATTTGCTGCAAGTTCAGCTGCATCATCGGTAATTTCTATTTTTACATCATCAAAAAAATGTGCATAACGACTTTGCAAATTTGAAGAGAAATCGCATCCGTTTACAATAACTTTAAGATCTTCCACAGTTAAGGCATCCATATAAACTATCTGAGAAATACGACCAATTAGCTCGTCTTTAATTCCCCATTCTTTTATGTCACAAATTTGAATTTCTTTTCTTAAAGTATTTTCTTCTTTGTTGTAAGCAGGCATTCCATCAAAGCCAAAACCATTTTTACTATTAAGACGTTTTTCTACAATTTTTTTACCTATGTCTGTAAAAGCGCCAGCTAAAATAATAAAAACATTATTAGTGTTTATAGTAAATGGAGCATCATCCCGACGTTCTAAAGTGCCGTGATATAATCCTCCATCTAAAAACTTTAATAAAGAATTTTGAGAATTAAAAGATGGATGCTCTACTGCTTCAAGTGTTCCCTGGCTGCATTTATCAAATTCATCTATAAATAAAATTGCTGGTTTATTAGGATTTTCACTCTGAAACCTTGCAAGCCCAGCCAAATAGGTATCAAAGGATATACCTTTCCAACCGACCCCTGTAACTTTTGTCATTTCTATTGAGAAAAAACCCATATCTACAGTCTTCGCAATTGTTTTTAAAATATGAGTTTTACCGGAAGCAGTTGGACCTGCAAGCAATAGTGCACGTTTATCTGGCAAATCTTGCTCATCAATACCTTCATTAATTTTTTTCATTCGTTGCAAACTCATACAAATATAATCAAGAATTTGCAAGCGCGCTTCTTGCTGTCCAACAACATACTTGTCTAATTTTTTATTTAACTTCTTACTGGTATACTCGTCTTTTGGGTCTTCAGGCTTACAAACAGGTAAAGCTTCAGCTAGTCTTTCCATCCTCTCTTTTGGTGTTAGAATATCTTTTTCCTCGAGCTCAATCTCAAGTTCTTCTTTTGCAGGATTCGTTGCCATAACATCTTGAGATTTTACCTCGTCATATACAGGAACAAAGTTTTCTTTTGCAAATTGTTCAAGTTTTTCATGTGTCAAAGAATTACCAACATCTTCAATAGCTGGCTTCTTTTTTAAATAAGAGTTGCAATTTATCTGCAGGTCAAAGTCCTCATTTGTATCTGCTTTACAAAAGAATAGCGATTCTTCATTTTCTTTTAAAACCCACGATTCTATAAAGCTTTTGCCGTTTCCATTTATTACGCAACGCTCGTATTCATCTTTACTCAAGATAATATTAATGAAATCTGCTCTTGCTCCGTTGTCCGCAAAATTTTCGTCGGCGTTGACGCCCGCGTCCGCGGCATATTGATTAGAATCAATCCAATAATTACTAACATCTCCAGCATCTAAACCAATTGAGTCGGCACAACTTTTTATTAACATATGATTATCTTTTGGTAATTCTTTAATTAAACCTTTGATTTTTATAGAGCCATTGATTTGGTGATTTACATAAGCAAAATATGATTTCATGCTTTGATTACAATAAGTATAAGCTGGCAAATACAGCTTACTTTTGTTCGTATAAGTGTTTTTGAAGAAATTTGGATGTCTTTCGACAAACAAAAGCACATTTATAACATATTCGCATGCACGGAGTTGATCCAAGCTACTAGCTGCTTTAAATTCCAAATAATCCCTAACACACACATTACGAATACCATATACTCGAGAAATTAAATTTGGCCTACTGTCTAAATGAGAAACCCCTATGCCCTCTAAATATGCATTGTAACTACCATAATAATTTTGGCTTACCATTTCGTCAAATATTAGACATCTTTCATATTGACCAGGATATCTTTTACCGAGTTTGATGTTGTAGTTTTCAAAATAATCTTTAGCACTTTTATGGACAATGTCTCTTCCGCAAATTACGGAAAGAATTTTTAAGTCCATTTCACTAAATTGCTTAGTTCTAAAAAGTGGAGTTGAATACATAGATTTGTGCTTTAATCTAGATAGATTAATTAGATTGTCATTAAAATAAGGAATGCTGTAAATTGCTAGTTTTCTTAAATATGCAAAAGACCATTGATTTATATATGGATAAACCTCGGATGCATATAAGATTAAAGATGATAACAAAGATTTTGCCTGTTTAAACACTCTGTTATAAAGTCTTTGTGGGCAGTTAATTTCGCGGTTGGGGATTTCGTGAAACAAATAATCCAATAGAACATGAACAACTTCTATTTTGTTAGAAGCAGGGATTAGCTCTTCAATGAATTTTTTTGTGAATAATTCGGTGCTTGTTTTTGCTACTGTCTTTTTCATAAATATTTCCTTTCTTTAACACTTTTCAAAACAAATGCCTAAAATGGCACATATACTAAACGCTATATTTGCGTCTAATATCAATTTAACGTCGTATGCACGCTTTGGCCTATACATGTGAGGCGTTATTAGCGTCTGATTTCAATTCAACGTAATCGCGATTAAACAAATATTCTATTGATTTCACGGATTGTCACTTTTTAGCAATCCGTCTGAAAAATCATCACCCTTTTTGAGGCTAAAAATGATTTGTAATTTTTAGGTCTATATATTCTACATGAAACATAGAGCAAAACAAGGCTTCTTCGTTAATATTTAAAATATTTTCTATAAAGACCATATATATGGACTATTACCAGTAAAACGGCCAAAAAATCAGAAAGCTTAGCTCTTAAATCCACAGTAAAACCACATACAGCAATTCGCGCAACTTTCCGGATCTGTTGATTTTTTATTGAATTCGCCAGCTTCTATTTTCTGCGCCGTTGCTTTAAACATATTCATTACATCATCAATGCTTTCTTGGCTATCGTCTACTTGAATTTTTAAACCTTCATCGTTGTTTGCAGCAGGAAAATATAAATACAGTGCCTGTACTTTTTTGTTGGTTTTATTTTGTTCATATAGATGCTTATAAAGTCTAAGTTGTTGTTCATACTTATTGCGCAACGATGAACCTTCTTCTGGAACCTTGCCAGTTTTAAAATCAAGTAATTCTACATGATTGTCATCTACCACAACAGCATCAATTGTGCCATTAATAGAAAAAGTGCCAAAATCTTCACTCAATGGATATTCCGCCTTATAGATGTTTTTAACTAAATTTTCATTATTATGAACGTAATTTTTAACTTGATGAGCAGCGCGCTTCCAGTCAAATTTTAATTTTTGCCCGGCACGTTCTTGCAACAAACTAAAGTGCTTTTCTACAATAAGATCAATTTGCTCATCATGGGGTATATGTGCTGTGTCCAAATAAATATTATGAATAATTTCTATACTTTCATGAACAAGTGTACCAAATAAAAGACCGATGTCGCTTGCTTGTTTAAACCCAAATACTTTAAATAATTTATAGCGCAGTGGACAGTCTTCATATAGTTTAATGTCTCCAGTAAACGAATAGGATGTTTTTGCTACTTTGTCTTTAACAATAGAAATGTCGTCTTGGTTAATATTATTTTCTAAAAGTGATGTTAACTTTGTTTGCTTAGACACAATCGCTTTAAAATTACTACTAAGCGCACCCTCCGATGGACTATCTATAGATTTAGTTACCTTAGTTGCTAGAATCAAAAGGTCTTTTGCACGCGAAAAGCAAGTATAATATTTGCGACGAAAGTCAAAGCCTATTAAATTATCCTCATTAATATAACTTGGACTAGCCTGCATGTATCTTACAAAGGTGCGATTCATAATACTACTAAGTTTATTGTTGCAACTAAATGGCTTATCATCGAGTGATGCACAAATCACAACCGGAAATTCAAGTCCTTTAGAAGCATGGATCGTCATAACGCTAACATGATTTTTTGGTGTAATTTGTCCATTTAAAGAAAACTCTGTAACTTTATCTCTATTTTTTGTAACTAGATATTCGTTAAAAAACTTGAGGTACATTTCAAAAATACGTTTATTATTCCAAACATGCGAAACTTTGCCCAAACTTTCAAAATCATTAATCATTTGAGCAAAGATAGCAAGATTACCCGCCGGTGCACAATTCTCTAAATCTATACTATTGTTTGAGTCAAGATAGTCTTTAAAAGGTTTAAATTGCATTAACTCATAAAATAATTTAGATAAAAAGTTATATTCATCGTCATCAAAATTTTCAATTAGTTTGCGTTTTTGATCTGTCCAATTTTTTAGATCTTGGTCTTTGTCGTATAATGCTTGAGCAATCTTATATTTACCTTCAACTCCAGGTAAGCAGTTGCAAAGACACTGCTTCACGCATTGAATCTCTTGTCTTGAAAAAAACAAATTGGCTTCGGGGGCATGTACTTTTATACCAGATTGTCTTAAATATTTAATTAGTTTTGATACTTGTTCTGAAACAATGCTTGAAGCTAAAATGCAAATTTTGTTATAGTTTTCTTCGCCAAAACTCTCTATAAAATCTTTTATTTTTTCGCAAAGCTCATCTGAATCTTTAGCATTAATACAAAATACGCTTTTGCTTGTGTCGGTAGGATCTTTTGACTCTATGATTTTGTCTAACCTTTGACCTTGCCATTCATACTGTTTTTCTAATTTTTCATCCATGTACATGTATTCATTATAAAAATCAATGATCTCTTTTTTAGACCTAAAATTTTTAGTTAAGTATTTAGTTTGAGCATTTGGAAACATATGGTGTCCATCAAAGTGTAATAGATTATCTACCGTTGCGCCTCTAAATCTATATATTGATTGATCGTCGTCTCCAACAACACATACGCTCTGTGCCTGCGCAGACAATGCTTTAACAAGTTTTTCTTGTATTGGATTTGTGTCTTGATATTCATCAATGATGATGTGTTTAATGCTGGCGCAAATTTCATTTTTTGCTTTTTTGTCTGTATTTAACTTTTGCAAAAGTAAAGCTTGAATGTCCGCAAAACAAAGTTGCTGATCTTTTTTTAATTGCTCTTGATGAATCCTAATTGATTCTGCAAGATTTAAACAAAAATCTATTAGAGTTTGGTCTTGATAGCCCGCTTTGCTAATTTGTTTTTCTTCTAATAATAAATCTAAAAATCGTGAATTTTGATTTGCTAAGTCATCTATTGCTTCTGATTCTACTGCTTTGTCATATAAATTAATAAAATTTGTTGCAACTCCCCAGTAATAATAGGCTTTTTCGTCTGGAGTCATGTCTCTGAGCTTTTTAAAATTTCCTTCGTCATCTAGTATGGAATTAGACAAAAGATATAACCCATCACGTTTAACAAAGGAATCATAAGTTGCCCAATCCTTATATATATTGTAGGCATGATTAAACTCATCTATAATCACGTAATTTAGATATTCGGTACAATATTGTGTAAGCAACTCATAACTAAGAGAATGAAACGTACCAATGCGCATAGCATTGACATCTGCTGTAACATTTGCTTTTTTAAAAGCCCCTATTAATTTTTCTTTGAGCTCGTTTGCAGCCTTTTTTGTAAAAGTAGATAAAAATATTGTTGATGGGTCTATGCCGCATTCCGCGACCATATATACTATGCGATTTATCATTGTATCGGTTTTGCCTGAACCAGGACCTGCAATTACGCGCATTGGACCATCTATGTTTTCGATGACTTCCCATTGTTGAAGCGTGGGATTATTAGAAAAACAAAGTCTTTTTGCGATTTCACTACGATTTGCTTTTAACATTGACGCCCTTTTCCCTACAATCTTTAATTATCATATTACCAAAATATAAGATTTGATTTTGTGAGAATGTAAAATGTAGTTTATTGACCAAAAATTTGGTCTGTATGTGCGATAATGCAAAATCTTGTCTTTGCCTATTGATTATTAGCGAACTTTGGTGTAATGTAGTGATAGTGAATTTTTGAAAGGGCGCAAAATGGATATGGATGATTTATTAATGGCTCAAATTGCATCGACCTGGATGATGGACAACGGCTTTGGCGGGCTACCAGGCCAATTTGAAATGGCCGAAGAAGATGATGATTATTATACAGAAGCAGACTATTCTTCAAAAAAGAAAAAATCGGCTAGCGATTTAGACGATGACTATCACTATAGTTTTGAAGATGATGAGGATGACTAAAAGACATCCAGCAGAAGATTATGCACGTGGAGTTTTAACAGGGAAGATAAAAGCACCAAAGTATGTAATACTGCAGTGCGCTGATTTCATTAGAACGTGGGAAGATAAAAATGAAAAATATTGTATAAATATCAAACTGTTAGATAAGATTTATAAAATTTCCAAACTT